>NZ_RZSJ01000143.1:0-11777 GCF_003998025.1 Mesorhizobium sp. M8A.F.Ca.ET.021.01.1.1 | reverse complement strand
ATATTCTTGGGATAGCTGTTGAGCCATGGCTTTTGCGGCAGGCCGGCGGCGAGTTCGGTAAGCGCCTTCGGCAGCCGCTGGCTGGTCGCCGTCGCCGGCTTCGAGGCCGGTGCGGTCTTCGCTGGTGGCGAGCTCTTCGTCGTCGCGGCCTTGCTCGGTCCGGCCTTGCCCGATCCGGTCCTCGCCGCAGGCGCCTTTGCCGGCGCGGCCTTCGTAGTCGGCTTCGTGGCGGTCCTGGCAGTGGCCGCGGCTTTTGCCTGGGGGGCATTCCTGGCGGGTTTGGCCGCCGCCTTCGCGGTCGCTGCCTTGCCCGCGGCCTTGCCTTGCCCGTCGCCACCGGCGGCTGGTTTCGAGGCCGCCTTGGACGGCGCTTTCACTGGGGTCTTCGACGCTTTTGCCACCCGTTCCTCCTCGACAACCCTGGTCGCCTGTTTCTCGTTGGCTTGTGCCGCATCGCCTCCGGATTGATGGAGACGTCCTCCGCTGCCGCCAGTTGTCCATCTATGTATTGCCTCTATCGGCGGCGGTGCAAGTCTTGCCCCAGCGGCAGGACGCCGAAAGATTTGCCGCCGTAAATCTTTCCCGCCGGCCACAGCTGGAACCGGCATCTTCGCGCATCCGCGGCCGATGAAGACAGGGCGCGGCGCCCTTGTCGCCGGACGTCGGATCAATAAAAAAATGCGGTCGTTAATAATCTCGTGAATAGAAAGAACTGCTAATTTTTTCTGCCATTTAGCAAAATGGCGGATTTTTTTCCTGCTTCCCGCGGGTAAGCAAACGGGGTGTTCCAAACCCGGAAAAACGGTGCTTATATGCGCACTTCGCGAGCCTGATAGAGGGGCTTGGAAGAACATCAGGGAGTGCTCAATGAAGAAGAAATTGACTTTTGCAGCCGCGTTGCTGGCTGCAAGCGTCCTGGGCGGCGTGGCCAACGCGAAAACTCTGGTCTACTGCGCGGAGGCGTCGCCAGAAGGTTTCGATCCGGCGCCGTACACCGCGGGACAGACGTTCGATGCGTCCTCGCGTACCGTCTTCAACCGCCTCGTCGAATTCGATCACGGCAAGACCTCGGTCTCGCCCGGCCTGGCGGATAGCTGGACCATTTCCGACGACGGCAAGGAATATACTTTCAAGCTGCGCAAGGGCGTCAAGTTCGCGCCCACCGACTACTTCACCCCGACCCGCGACCTGAACGCCGACGACGTGGTGTTCTCGTTCCAGCGCCAGGTCGACAAGAACGGCCCCTGGTTCCAGTACATACCGGGCATCGCCTATCAGTATTACAATGATCAGTTCGGCGACAACATCACCAAGGTCGAGAAGGTTGACGACCTGACGGTGAAGTTCACCCTCAAGGAACCGGCGATCACCTTCATTCCGACGCTGGGCATGGATTTCGCCTCGATCGTCTCGAAGGAATATGCCGACAAGCTGCAGGCCGACAAGACGCCTGAACTGTTCAACCAGAAGCCGGTCGGCACCGGCCCGTTCATCTTCGTCGACTACCAGACCGACGCCGCCATCCGCTACAAGGCCAACCCGGACTATTGGGGCGGCAAGCAGAAGATCGACGATCTGGTGTTCGCCATCACCACCGATCCGGCGGTTCGCGCGCAGAAGCTGAAGGCCGGCGAATGCAACATCATGTCGTATCCGGCACCGGCCGACATCGCCGGCCTGCAGGCTGATGCGAACCTGACGGTCGCGGAGCAGGAAGGCCTGAACGTCGGCGCGCTGATGTACAACACCCAGCAGAAGCCGTTCGACGACGTGCGCGTCCGCAAGGCGCTCAACATGGCCATCAACAAGAAGGCCATTATCGACGCCGTGTTCCAGGGCGCCGGCCAGGTGGCGATCAACCCGATCCCGCCGACCATGTGGTCCTACAACAAGAACGTGAAGGACGATCCGTACGATCCGGACGCGGCCAAGAAGATGCTTGAAGAGGCCGGCGTCAAGGATCTCAAGATGAACGTCTGGGCCATGCCCGTGTCGCGCCCGTACATGCCGAACGCGCGCCGCACCGCCGAGCTGATCCAGGCCGACTTCGCCAAGGTTGGCGTCACCGTCAACATCGTCAGCTACGATTGGGGTGAATACCTCAAGCGCGCTTCGGCGGTCGATCACGACGGCGCCGTCATCGTCGGCTGGACCGGCGACAATGGCGATCCGGACAACTTCCTCGGCGTGCTCCTGAGCTGCGCTTCCGTCGGTTCGAACAACCGCGCGGAATGGTGCAACAAGGACTTCGATGCGCTCATCAACAAGGCCAAGACGGTTTCCGATCAGGCCGAGCGCACCAAGCTCTACGAACAGGCGCAGGTCATCTTCAAGGAGCAGGCACCGTGGGCGACGCTCGCCCACTCCAAGGTGTTCATGCCGATGCAGAAGACCGTCTCCGGCTTTGCGATGGATCCGCTCGGTATCCATCGCTTTGACGGCGTCGATATCGCTGAATAAGGTTCGCGAAACGGGGCGGCGCCACACGGCGCCGCCCCACCTCGCCCGCCATGCTGCGTTACATCCTCGGCAAGCTCGCCCTCATCATCCCGACCTTTATCGGGATAACCATCCTCGCTTTCGGCTTCGTGCGCATCCTGCCCGGTGATCCGGTGCTGGTGCTTGCGGGCGAACGTGGCCTGTCGCCCGAACGCCACACGGCGCTGATGCATCAGTTCGGTTTCGACCTGCCGATCTGGCAACAGTATCTGACCTATCTGACCAACATCCTCAGCGGCGATTTCGGCACCTCGTTTTCGACCAAGACACCGGTGCTGAAGGATTTCCTGGTGCGGTTCCCGGCCACGGTCGAACTCGCCATCTTCGCCATGATCTTCGCCGTCATCTTCGGTGTCGCCTTCGGCATTTTCGCTGCCATCCGCCGTGGCTCCTGGTTCGACCAGCTGACCATGGGCACCGCGCTCGCCGGCTATTCCATGCCGATCTTCTGGTGGGGGCTGCTGCTGATCATCGTGTTTTCCGGTACGCTGCACTGGACGCCGGTCTCCGGCCGCATCGACCTTCTCTATTTCTTCAAGCCGGTGACCGGCTTCATGACCATCGATTCCCTGATCTCGGGGCAGAAGGGCGCCTTCCGCTCGGCGGTGTCGCACCTCATACTGCCCACCATCGTGCTTGGCACCATTCCGCTGGCGGTCATCGCCAGGCAGACGCGATCGGCTATGCTCGAAGTGCTGGGTGAGGACTATGTTCGCACCGCGCGCGCCAAGGGCCTGGCGCCGCGCCGTGTCATCGGCCTGCATGCCTTCCGCAATGCGCTGATCCCGGTCGTCACCACCATCGGCCTGCAGGTCGGCACGCTGCTCACCGGCGCCATCCTGACCGAGAGCATCTTTTCGTGGCCGGGCATCGGCAAGTGGATGATCGACGCCATCTCCAAGCGCGACTATTTCACCGTGCAGGGCGGGTTGCTTTTGATCGCGCTGATCGTCATGTCGGTGAACCTTATCGTCGACGTGCTCTATGCCGTCATCAACCCGCGTATCCGGGCGAATTGACATGACCAATGAAGGCCCAGCCACCATCGAAGCCGCGACCGTCGTCAAGCCGCAGGATGCCCGGCTGCAGATGTTCGCCGAGTTCTGGCACTATTTCTCGATCAACAAGGGCGCTGTGATCGGTCTCTTCGTCTTCGCCCTGCTGATCCTGATCGCCATCTTCGCGCCGCTGCTCGCACCGCATTCGCCTGACGATCAGTTCCGCGACTTCTTCCTGACGCCGCCGGCCTGGCAGGCGGGCGGCAATGCGCAGTTCCTGCTCGGCACCGACGCCGTCGGCCGCGACATGCTCTCGCGCCTGATCTACGGCTCGCGCTTTTCGCTCGCCATCGGTTTCGTCGTCGTCACCACGGCGCTGATCTCCGGCGTGATCCTCGGCCTGCTCGCCGGCTACTGCCGTGGCTGGGTCGACACGCTGATCATGCGCATCATGGACATCATCCTGGCCTTCCCATCGCTGCTGTTGGCGCTGGTGCTGGTCGCGGTGCTCGGCCCCGGCCTCGTCAACGCCATGATCGCCATCGCCTTCGTGCTGCAGCCGCATTTCGCCCGGCTCACCCGCGCCGCGGTGATGGCGGAAAAGACCCGCGAATATGTGGTCTCGGCCAAGGTCGCCGGCGCCAGCCATCTCAGGCTGATGCTGGTCACCATCCTGCCCAACTGCATCGCCCCGCTGATCGTGCAGGCGACGCTGTCCTTCTCCAACGCCATCCTCGAGGCCGCCGCCCTTGGCTTCCTCGGCATGGGCGCGCAGCCGCCGACACCCGAATGGGGCACGATGCTCGCCGAAGCGCGCGAATTCATCCTGCGCGCCTGGTGGGTGGTGACCTTCCCCGGCCTCGCCATCCTGATCACCGTCTTTGCCATCAACCTGATCGGCGACGGCCTGCGCGACGCCCTCGACCCCAAGCTGAAGAGGTCGTGAGCATGTCGCTGCTCGAAATCAAGAACCTCACCGTTTCCTTCGACACCGCCGCCGGGCCGTTCATGGCCGTGCAAGGCATCGACCTTTCGATCGAGCCGCGCGAGGTGCTGGCGATCGTCGGCGAGTCCGGTTCCGGCAAGTCGGTGTCGATGCTGGCGGTCATGGGGCTGTTGCCCAACACCGCGACGGTCAAGGCCGACCGCATGGCCTTCGACGGCGTCGACCTGTTGAAGCTCAGCCCGTCCGAACGCCGCAAGATCGTCGGCAAGGACATTTCTATGATCTTCCAGGAGCCGATCGCCAGCCTCAACCCGTGCTTCACGGTCGGCTTCCAGATCGAGGAGGTGCTGCGTTTCCACATGGGCATGGATCGTGCCCAGCGCCGGGCACGCGCCATCGAGCTGATGAAGCTGGTCGGCATTGCCGATCCGGAAGAACGGCTGAGTTCGTTTCCGCACCAGATGTCGGGCGGCCAGTGCCAGCGCGTCATGATCGCGATCGCGATTGCCTGCAATCCGAAGCTTTTGATCGCCGACGAGCCGACGACCGCGCTGGACGTCACCATCCAGAAGCAGATCCTCGATCTGCTCGTCTCGCTGCAGGCCAAATACGGCATGGGCCTGATCATGATCACCCACAATATGGGCGTGGTGGCCGAGACCGCCGACCGCGTCATCGTCCAGTACAAGGGCCGCAAGATGGAAGAGGCCGACGTGCTGTCGCTGTTTGAATCGCCCAAGAGCAATTACACGCGCGCGCTGCTCTCGGCGTTGCCGGAAAATGCCGTCGGCGACCGGCTGCCGACCGTTTCCGACATGCTGTTCGAGCCTGCCCCCTCGGTAGCGGGAGCCTCCGCATGAGCACCACGGTCCTCGAAGGCAAGAACATCGTTCGCGACTATCATATCGGCGGTGGCCTGTTCACCGGGCCGCGCACCGTGCATGCGGTCAAGGGCGTCTCCTTCACCGTGGACAAGGGCAAGACGCTCGCCATCGTCGGCGAAAGCGGCTGCGGCAAGTCCACGCTCGCCCGCATCATCACCTTGATCGATCCCGCGACGTCGGGCGAGCTGTTCATCGACGGCAACAAGGTCGATATCGCCAAAGGCGGATTGACCAAGGAAATGCGCCGCAAGGTGCAGATCGTCTTCCAGAACCCCTACGGATCGCTCAATCCGCGCCAGAAGATCGGCGACGTGCTGGGCGAGCCGCTGCTCATCAACACCGACAAGCCGGCGGCCGAACGGCGCGACCTCGCCATGAAGATGCTGAAGAAGGTCGGCCTCGGCCACGAACACTACAACCGCTATCCGCACATGTTCTCGGGCGGTCAGCGCCAACGCATCGCCATCGCCCGCGCGCTGATGCTGAACCCCAGCCTGCTGGTGCTGGACGAGCCGGTTTCGGCGCTTGACCTCTCGGTTCAGGCGCAGGTGCTCAACCTGCTCGCCGACCTGCAGGACGAGTTCCAGCTGACCTATGTCTTCATCAGCCACGACCTGTCGGTGGTGCGCTACATCGCCGACGATGTGATGGTGATGTATTTCGGCGAGGCCGTCGAATACGGCTCGCGCGACGAGGTCTTTTCGGACCCCAAGCACAGCTACACCAGGACGCTGTTTGCCGCCACGCCGCGCGCCGACGTGGCAAGCATCAAGGCGAGGCTGGCGAAGAAGAAGGCGGCCTGACCGGAGGTCAGGCACGGCCCATCCGGCTACGACAGCTTGGCGATGATAGCGCGCAGCGCCTCGCCGAATTTGTGGATCTCCTCGACCGTGTTGTAGTGCACCAGCGAGGCGCGGATGGCGCCGCTGTCCATCGACAGGTTGAGGCGTTTCATCAGGCGGGGCGCATACATATGGCCGTCGCGGATGCCGATCTGCATATCGGCCATTTCCTCGACGATGCGCTGCGGCGACAGCTTGCCGATGTTGAAGCAGAAGGTCGGCACGCGCTCGTTGAGGCGGGCCTCGTCGGCGACACCGTAGATGGTCGCGCCGCAGGCCTTCAGCACGCCCATCATCTCGCGCGCCAGCAGCAACTCATAGTCGCGGATGGCGCCCATGCCGGCGACGATGTTGTCGCGCCGCGAGCGGTTGTTGGAGGGGGCGAGATTGCGGCCGATCAGTTCAAGATACTGCACGGCGGCATCCATGCCCGACACGTTCTCGTAGATGAATGTGCCGGCCTCGACCTTGTAGGGCGGCTCGTCCGGGATGAAATCCTCGCGGAAGGTCGGCAGGCGTTTCAGCGTCTCGAAGCGGCCCCAGAGGAAACCCATATGCGGCGAGAAGTTCTTGTAGCCGGAACAAACGAGATAATCGCAATCCCAGGCCTGCACGTCGATCAGCCCGTGCGGTCCGTAATGCACGCAATCGAGGAACACTTCGGCGCCAACCCTATGCGCGATGTCAGCGACCGAAGCGACATCGACGATCGAGCCGATCGAGTGCGCCGTCACCGTGCAGGCGACGAGGCGGGTGCGGTTCGAAACCAGCGGCTTGAGATCGTCGACATGCAGATTGCCATCCTCGCGCATGCGCCACCATTTGAACTTGGCGCCGGCGGATTCCAGCGCCAGCCAGGTGGCGATGTTGGCATCATGGTCCATGTCGGTGACGACGATCTCATCACGCTCGGAAAGCATCTGGCCGATGCCGAGGCTGACCAGGCGGATGAAGGAGGTGGCGTTCATGCCGAAGCAGATTTCCGCCGGGCTGTAGGCATTGATCAGCAGGGCGACGCTTGTCCGAGCATCGGCGACCGACTGATCGACGGTGACGCTGCGGCCATAGCGGCCGCCGCGCTGCACATTGTGCGAGACCAGGTGGTTGGTCACCGCGTCGAGCACGCTCTGCGGAATCTGTGCCCCGGCGGCATTGTCCATGAAGATGAAATCGCCGGCTCGCTGCAGGGCGGGGAACATGGCGCGGATGGTGTCGACGGGGAAGCCGCCAGTGGCCTGGGGATTGCTCAATTGTATCTCCTGCGAAGTGCTTGCGGGGTGGTAGGTGGCTAGCGGGCCTTCTCGTCCTTGAAGCGGGCTTCAAGCAGGCTGACGAGACGAACCATCGGCCAAAGGAAGATGAGATAGACCAGTGCGGCGCCGATCAGCGGCGAGGGGTTGGCGTAGAGCGACTGTGCGTTGGTCGCTTCCTTGAGCAGTTCCGGCAGGGCCACGGTGGAGGCCAGCGAAGTGTCCTTGAACATCGAGACGCAGTTGCTGGTCATCGGCGGGATGACGACGCGCACCGCCTGCGGCAGCACCACCTTGCGCAAGGTCAAAAGGAACGGCAGGCCAAGCGCCTGCGAGGCCTCGAACTGGCCGCGCGGAATGCTCTCTATGCCGGAGCGAAACACTTCGGCCGAATAGGCCGACATGATGATGGCGAACGCGGTCACTGCCGACGCCCAGGACGACAGGCGTATGCCGAGGAACGGCAGCGCGTAGTAGATCAGGATCAGCACGACGAGGACCGGCAAGGCGCGAAAGATGTCGGTGTAGCCGACCGCCAGCCAGCGCAGTGGCTTCGGTGCGTAGAGCCGCAACAGGCTGATCACCAGGCCGATGGGAATGCCGATACCGATGCTGAGCAGGCCAAGCAGCAGCGTGTTCAGGAAGCCGCGCAGCAGTGCCGGCAGGCTCGACGTGATGACGTCGGCGTTGAAGAAAGTGTCGATCAGCGACATCAGAGCATTCCCGAACGGTGTTGCGTCATCTGACGCCGGAGCCCGACCCGGAACATCAAGATCGGCTTTGCCGAACGGATGCTGGTCCCGGGAAGGTTATGCGTGAAAACGGGACGTGCCGACCCTTTTTGGAGCCGGCACGCCTTCCGTCCTGTCGGCCGCAGCTCAGGCCTTGGGCAGCGGCATTTCCTTGACGGTCGAGGAATCGGCCGGGGCGTCGCTGCCGAACCACTTCTTGTGGATCGCGGCCAGCGTGCCGTCCTTCTTCATCGCCGTCAGCGCGTCGTTGAGCTTGCCTAGCAGCGGATGATCCTTTGTCATCATCAGGCCGTACTGCTCGCCGGTCTTGATGCGCTGCTTGACCTTCAGGTCCTTCATCTTGGTGAAGGAATATTCCATGCCGGGAATGTCGCTGACGGCGGCGTCGATGCGGCCGGCGCTGAGGTCGAGCAGCAGGTTCTGCTGCGTGTCATAGCCCTTCACGTCGCTGAAGCCGTCGGCTTCCTGGTGCGCCTTGACCCAGGTCTCGCCGGTCGAGCCCGAGAGCACGCCGACGATCTTGCCCTTGAGGTCGGCCTCGGCGTTGATCGGGCTGTCGGTCTTGGTGGCGATGCCCATGTCGGAATCATAATAGGGCTGGGTGAAGGACTGCGACTTCAGCCGCTCCGGCGTGATCGTGATCGACGAGATGGCGACGTCGATACGCTTCGAGGTGGTCGCGGCGAACAGTGCCTGGAAGCCGAGATCGGCGATGTCGGTGGTCATGCCGACGCGCTTGGCCGCCTCGTTGACGATGTCGACCTCAAAACCTTCGAAGGTGCCGCTCTCGTTCTTGTATTCGAAGGGCGGATTGGTCGGGTAGGCGCCGACATTGAGCACATCGGCGGCGAAGGCGGTTGCCGGTCCAGCGGCGATGCCGATTGCCGCGGCGAAAAGGATGAGATTGCGACGGTTGAGCTTCATTGGTGGTCCCTCTGGGGTGTTCCCTCTGGTTGTTGATCGAGCGGGCTGCCCCGCACGGTTTCTTGCCGTCCCGCCTCCCAGCGGGGCGTCAATTCATGTGGCGACCATGCGCTCGGCCGTGGCCGCGATCTGGTCGCGGTCGCCTTCACGCGCAGGCACGGCAAGGTTGGTCTCGGTATGCAGGTCGCGGATCCGGGCGCGGACGCGATCGAAGGCACAGCGCGCGCTGGACGATGACTGGGGCAGCACAAACGACAAAGGACTGAAACCCCTCCCACCCGGAGCACCCGCGATGAGCTGCCCGGAAACCCTCCAGCCCGACAGTCGCCATCGATCTTCAATGCTTATCCAAAGTGCGGCGCTTTTCAAGGTAAAAGTTTTAAGCTTAAAAAAGTTTCCCGGCTTGCTGCTCGACTGGGCGCTAGCGCGGGTCTTTCCGCGCCAGTTCCGCCCGGGCGGCGGCATAATTGGCCGCGCCGCCCGCACCGAGAAACATCGTGTCGCTGGCCAGGACGAAAAAGCTGGCGCCGACGGCTGCCCATTGGCCGACGGTTTGCGGGCTGGCGCAAAATATGCCGGAGGCCTTGCCGTGCGCGATCGTCACGCCGATGATCCTGCGGATCGCATCCGCGAGCTTGTCGGCGCCCTTCGGTCCGATCGCATCGATCGACACGGAGAGATCGCCGGGGCCGACGAAGATCACGTCGACGCCGTCGACATCGGCGATCGCCTCGATGTTGGCCAACCCCTCGGCGGTTTCGACCTGGACCGCCACGACGATCCTGTCATTGGCGCCGGCCAGATATTCGGGAATGCGATAGCCATAACCGGCAGCGCGGCCGGGTCCGACGCCGCGTTCGCCCAGCGGCGGATAACGCGATGCCGTCACCGCCATCGCAGCTTGGGCCGGTGTCGAGACGCGTGGCACCAGCACGCCTTGCGCGCCGCTGTCCAATGCCGCCTGGATGGCTTCGGGCGCATGGCCGGGAACGCGCACCATCGCCGGCACACGGTGGACATCGGCTGCGCGTATCATCGTTTCGACGATGTCGCGCGAGATCTGCGCGTGCTCCCAGTCGATGCAGAGGAAGTCGAGGCCGGACAGCGCCATCACCTCGACCGCGACGGGATGCGGAATGGCGCAGAAGGACCCGACGAGGCTGGTCTTGCCGATGCATTTCTGGCGGAACTCGTTCATGCCGATCCCTTCTCTCATCCCGCCAAGTTCATATCGGCGAACCAGTGCGACGCGAAGCTATTTCAGGCTTGAAATATTTTCGCGCGGGCCTAGCCTACGGCCTCCCGCCCGCGAGTTCCCGAGATGATCAAAGCACATCCGTTGCACGGCTCCAACAAACTCAAGCTTGGCGTCTTCTCGACCAACGCCGATGGCGGTCTTGCCATATCGGATGTGCCGGAGCGCTGGACGGCGAGCTGGCAGGACAATCTGACGGCCGCCCAGATCGCCGACCGCGCCGGGCTGGAGTTCATGTTGCCGATCGCACGCTGGCGTGGCTTTGGCGGCCGCAACAAGGTGCGTGAATCGTCGTTCGAGACCTTCACCTGGGCGGCGGCGCTCAGCGTGGCCACCGACCGTATCGGCCTGTTCATGACCGTGCACGTGCCGCTTGTGCACCCGCTCTATGCCGCCAAGGCGCTGGCGACCGTCGACCACATCAGCCGGGGCCGTGCCGGTTTGAACATCGTCTGCGGCTGGAACCCGAAGGAATTCGGCATGTTCGGCACACCGCTGGTCGAGAAGGGTTACGACCAGGCGGCCGAATGGATCGAAATTCTGGAGAAGCTCTACGCGTCGGCGGAGCCGCTCGACTATCAAGGCACCTATTATCACCTCAAGGAGGCGGTCAGCCGGCCGGCCAGCCTGCAGCTTCCGCGCCCGGTGACCATGAACGCCGCTTTCGGCGGCCCGGGCCGCGATTTCGCCGCCGCCAGATGCGATTATCTGTTTACGACCTTCTCCGAAATGGCCGACGCCGGCAAGCATGTCGCCGACATCAGCGAGCGGGCCGACAAGGTTGGCCGGGAGGTCGGCGTCTACACCGTGGCACATGTCGTCTGCCGCCCGACCATGGAAGAGGCGCAGGCCTATTACAGGCGCTATGCCGTCGATCTGGCGGATCACGAGGCGGTCGATGCGCATATGGCCGGCAAGAAGGAATTCTCGCAATCCCATGACCCGCATGCCTATGACGCATACCGCCAGCGTTTTGCCGGCGGCGCCGGCACCTATCCGCTGGTTGGAACGCCGCAAACGATTGCCGCCGACATGGCCGCCATTGCCGCGCACGGCTATCAGGGCATCGCCCTGTCCTTCGTCAACTACACTCAGGAGCTGCCTTACTTCTGCGACCACGTGCTGCCGCTGCTCAGGCAAGCCGGCCTTCGCGAATAGCGGTGGTGAGCATTCGGAATTAGCCGAAGCTTTCCCAACGTCGTCATCCCTGGGCGAAGCAGGAGCGAAGCTCCGTCGCGGAGACCCTGGGATCCATGCCGCGACTTCAATCGTGGAATGCAGCGGATCAAAATTCTGGACTGCGGCGACGCTTTGGAGTCCCGGCATGGATCCTGGGGTCTGCGCCGCGTCGCTGCGCTCCTTGCTTCGCCCCAGGATGACGAAGCGATGGCGGTTATTCCGGAATAACCGCCATCGCTTCGTCATCC
>NZ_RZSJ01000142.1:0-11778 GCF_003998025.1 Mesorhizobium sp. M8A.F.Ca.ET.021.01.1.1 | reverse complement strand
CGCCATGCCTCGCTGACCAAGGCGGCGAGTGAGCTGAATGTCACGCATGGCGCCGTCAGCCACCAGATCAAGGCGCTGGAGCAATCGCTCGGCGTCAAGCTGTTCGAACGCATCGGCCAGCGGGTCAAGTTGACCCCGCATGGCGCCGAACTTTTGCCGGCGGTGTCGACGGCCTTCGACGGCATCGCCGCCGCAACGCAAAGGCTGACGCGGCCGGCAAGCAGCGGCGCGCTGTCGGTGTCCTGCGTGCCGGCGCTGCTGCTTTTGTGGATGACGCCGAGGCTCGGCAGCTTCACCGCGCAATATCCTGATATCCAGCTGACGCTCATCCCCTCCAACGACCCAAGGGATATCCGGGCGCCGCATATCGATGTCTGCGTGCACTATGGCGATGGCAGCTGGACCGATTGCTGGATGCGCAAATGGTCGGGCCTGGAGCTGTTCCCGGTGGTCAGCCCGACGCTGATCAACAACCGGCCGATCCGCAATGTTCGCGACCTCGCCGACCATGTCTTGCTGCATGGTGACGATGGCCGCGAGTGGCACACCTGGCTGGCCGCCGCCGACGCGCTGGACCTGGAGCGCGGTCGGCGCCATCATCTCGGCGATGCGCGCATGACGGCGGAGGCCGCGGTGCACGGCCATGGCGTGGCGCTGGGCGACTCGGTGACGGCAAGCGCGCTGCTGGCCAGGGGCATGCTGGTCGCTCCGTTCAGCCTGTCGGTGCCCGCGGTCGATGATTTCTATGTCGTTTGCCGCAACGAAATGCGGGCGACGCCGATCGTGCAGGTGTTCATGGACTGGCTGTTCGCCGAGAAGGCCGGGGATGACGGCCGCGCCGGCGCCCCCGTGGCGGGCCGCCTCGTCACCCGCCGTAAACGTCCAGCGCTCAAGGTGATGGGCGGCAAACCCTCGTAGCCGCACGCAGGGCTTTCTTTTTGTCGGGCCAACCTGAAAGCGGGCAGCGTTTTGGTCAATTCGATGCTATGAGGCCTGTCGCTATTGTGGTGGCAGGGCAGCGAAGGCGGTAACGAGACATGGCCAAGACCGATATTGCACGGCGCGTCTATAACCACACTTGGAAGCTCGACCCGATCGTGCGCAGCCTGCTCGACACCGACTTCTACAAGCTTTTGATGCTGCAGATGATCTGGGGAATGTATCCCAAGGTCGATGCCACTTTTTCGCTGATCAACCGCACCACCTCGGTGCGGCTCGCCGACGAGATCGACGAAGGCGAGTTGCGCGAACAACTCGACCATGCCCGCACGCTGCGCTTCTCCAAGAAGGAGATGATCTGGCTCGGCGGCAACAATTTCTACGGCCGCAAGCAGATTTTCGAACCGGAATTCCTCGCCTGGCTGGAAGGCTTCCGGCTGCCCGATTATGAGCTCTCCAGGCATGACGGCCAGTACGAGCTCTCCTTCTCCGGCCCGTGGATGTACACCACGCTGTGGGAGATCCCCGCGCTCGCCATCATCAACGAATTGCGTTCGCGGGCCGCATTGCGGTCGTTCGGGCCGTTCGCGCTCGACGTGCTCTATGCCCGCGCCAAGGCCAAGATGTGGGCCAAGACCGAACGGCTGAAGGCGCTGCCCGGCATCCGCATTTCCGATTTCGGCACCCGGCGGCGCCATTCCTTCCTGTGGCAGCGCTGGTGCGTCGAGGCGCTGAAGGAAGGCATTGGCGAAGCCTTCACCGGCACCTCCAATGTGCTTCTGGCCATGGACAACGACCTCGAAGCGCTCGGCACCAACGCGCATGAACTGCCGATGGTGTTTGCGGCACTCGCCAATTCGGAAAAAGAGCTGAAGCAGTCACCCTACAAGGTGCTGCAGGATTGGCAGCGTTACTATGGCGGCAATCTGCTGATCGTGCTGCCCGACGCCTTCGGCACCGCTTCCTTCCTGCGCGACGCGCCGGACTGGGTCGCCGACTGGACGGGCTTCCGTCCCGACAGCGCGCCGCCGATCGAGGGCGGCGAAAAAATCATCGACTGGTGGCGCGAGAAGGGCAAGGACCCCAGGCAGAAGCTGCTGATCTTCTCCGACGGGCTCGAGGTGGAGAGCATCGAGGAAACCTACCGCCACTTCAAAGGCAAGGTGCGCATGTCCTTCGGCTGGGGCACCAACCTGACCAATGATTTCGAAGGCTGTGCGCCGACGGAGACCAACAGCCTCGATGCCATATCGCTGGTCTGCAAGGTGACCGAGGCCAATGGCAGGCCGGCGGTGAAACTGTCCGACAACCCGGCCAAGGCGACCGGCGATCTCAAGGAGATCGAGCGGTATTTGCGGATTTTTGGCGCTAAGGATCGCGTGGAGCAACTGGTCAAGGTGTGAGGAGGTAGGCGGGATCTTGGAGAGGTCGAGTTCCGCCGTAGAGGGCTGTCGCTGGTCATTAGCGTTGCTGTCTGCCGCTTTGGGGCTCGTCTTACCCACTCCTGCCTTCGCCCACGCCTCCGACCGTGGCCACGTCCTCCTCCTTCCGACCGGCTACTACCTGATCGGCGGCGCGTTCGCGGTGGCCGTCAGCTTCCTTGTCCTTGCCCTGCTGCCGCCCGACACCCTCGACCGTTTCTGGCGTCGGCGCCTGCCGCTTTTCACATTCAGCGACGGCGCCCGGATCGTTATCAGCCTGATTTCCTTTGCCGGCTTGGCAATCCTCATCACCGCCGGCTTCATCGGGAGCCGCGATCCGCTTTCCAATCCGCTGCCTTTGGTGGTGTGGACGCTGCTATGGGCCGGGCTGACCCTGCTGCAAGGCGTGTTCGGCGATCTCTGGTCGTGGCTCAACCCGTGGTACGGCCCGTGGCGCCTGCTGTCCCGCCTGACGGGCAAAGGCGATGAGGTGGCCAGGCAACTTCCGCAATGGCTTGGCTGCTGGCCGGCCGTCATCCTGTTCCTGGCCTTTGCCTGGTTCGAACTCATCGATCCGGCGCCGGACGATCCGGCACGGCTTGCCTTTGCCGCCGGCCTCTATTGGCTGGTTACTTTTGTCGCCATGCTGGTGTTCGGCTACGACAAGTGGAGCCGCGGCGGCGAATTCCTCGGCATCTTCTTCTCGATGGTGTCGCGCTTCGCGCCGGTCGCGCGCGACGATGACGGCCGGCTCGCGCTGTGCTGGCCAGGTGCCAAGCTGCTCACGGCCGAACCCTTGCCGGCCAGCGGCATGGCGTTCCTGCTGCTCGCTCTGTCGTCGGTCTCGTTCGACGGCCTGTCGAAAACCTTCTTCTGGCTCGGCCTGTTCGGCATCAACCCGCTGGAATTTCCCGGCCGCACGGCGGTGATCGACAGCGGCACGCTGGGACTCGGTATGACATTCGCGCTGCTGACAGCGGTGTTCCTTCTCGCCGTCTTTCTCGGCCAGCGTCTTGCCCGCAGCGATCGGTCTCTCGCCCAGTCGGCGGGACTGCTGGTGTGGTCGATCGTGCCGATCGCGCTCGCCTATCATGTCGCGCACTATCTGACGGCGCTGCTGGTCGACGGCCAGTATGCTTTGGCCTCCCTGTCCGATCCATTCGCGCTGGGCTGGAACCTGTTCGGCACCGCCGACATGCAGGTCGAAGCCGGCATCGTTGCCGGCGCCGGCTCCGCATGGTGGCTGTGGAATGTCCAGGCCAGCGCCATCATCCTTGGCCATGTGCTGGCGGTTCTCGTCGCCCACGGCTTTGCCTGGCGCCTGCATCCCCAGCCCACTCGCGCCGCGCTCAGCCAGTTTCCGCTCACTGTTTTGATGATCGCCTACACCATTTTCGGTCTTTGGCTGCTTGCCACGCCGACGGTCGGATGAGACAAGCCATCCCGTGCGGGCTTGCCCCCACGGAAAGCTCGCTTGCCAGGCCAAGCCTTTGGTGATTTAGTTTGTACACATGCAATTTTGCATCCTCTTGCCGAGGATGTTCGAGCCGCCTTATCGTTGGTCAAAACGCAAAAACAGGGGAACGAACGTGACTGACAAGAACGGATTTTTCGACCTCTCCAAAACCACACTTACCCGCCGCAATGCGCTGAAGGGTCTCGCCGCCGGCGCCGGTCTCGCCATGGCGCCCGGCTTTGTCCGCTATTCCCAGGCGCAAAGCTCGGCGCCGATCAAGATCGGTTTCCAGTCGCACCGAACCGGCATCGGCGCCGCCTATGGCCGCTGGTATGAGAAGACCACCGCCGCCGCGATCAAGGCGATCAATGCCGCCGGCGGCATCAATGGCCGTCAGGTCGAGGTCATCATCGAGGATGACGGCACCGATCCTGGCCGCGGCGCCGAGGTGGTCGGCAAGTTCGCCACACAGCACAAGACCGACATCGTCTTCGGCACGCTGTTCTCGCATGTCGTCATCGGCTCGGCGCCCGCCGCCGGCGAAGCCAAGATGCCCTATTTCGTCGTCAGCGAAGGCCACCACGTCGCCTCGACCAAGCTCAACCGTTACGTCTTCCAGCCCGGCATCACCGATGTGAAGAGCCAGATCCAGTCGATGGCGCCGTGGATCGCCGCCAATGCCGGCAAGAAGGTGACGCAGATATTCCCCGATTTCGCCTTCGGCTACGACCATCGCGACTACCTGCCGCCGGCGCTGAAGGCGCAAGGCGCCGAGGTGATTGCCCAGATCGCCATTCCGCCGACGGAATCGTCCTTCACCAAATATTTCCCGCAGATCCCGGCCGAGACCGAGGTGATCTACCATGTCATGGTCGGACCGGCGGTGCTCACCTTCGTCAAGGAACTCGGCGAATTCTACGGCTCCAACCGGCCGCAATTGTTCGGTTTCATCGATTCGCTCGAAGCCACCGACATCAATAGCCCCGGCCTGGAATTCCTCGACGGCAGCCACTTTTGGGAGGGCTCGCCGCGCTATGCGCAACCGGATGATTCCGCCGCGCAGAAAGCCTATCGCGCCGCCGTCGGCATCGACGACAATGGCGCCGCTGTCGGCGATCCCAAGGATGTCTCCACCGCCGCGCACATGTTCGGCTGCTGGGAGACGCTCTACGTCGTCAAGAAGGCGATGGAAGACGCCGGCTACAAGGGACCGGAAGATCGCGCCAAGCTGGTCGAGGCGACCGAAGCGCTGAAGGAATTCGCCGAAGGGCCTGAGCATCCGCAAGGGCCGAAAACCTTCAACGGCAAGATTCATCAGTGCTTTGGCATCCAGAACATCTCCAAGGTCGAAGGCGGCAAGCTCAAGGTCGTGCACAAGACCAAGATCGAGGACGGGCTTTACGAGGCCGAAGGGGATTACACGACGCAGGCGCTGTAGGCGTTGCTTTTCCAGCAAGCGTGAGCGCCCAGGCCCCCCTCTCTGTCCTGCCGGACATCTCCCCCTCAAGGGGGGAGATTGGATTTTACGGCGGGTTTCGCCAATCGCAGACGATGGAAAAAAAGAGCCGTCGCAGGAGCTGCCAATCTCCCCCCTTGAGGGGGAGATGTCCGGCAGGGCAGAGGGGGGCGCTTCGCGCCGCCCTATCAAGCGTGTAATCAATGCACTTCGGACCTCATCTCCTCCTGGCAACCCTCGAAGGCCTCGTCACCTCGGCCGTGCTGGCGCTGACGGCGCTGGGCTTGTCGCTGGTGTTCGGCGTCATGCGTGTCGTCAACGTCGCCCACGGCGAGTTCTTCATGCTCGGCGCCGTGCTTGCCTGGGCGATCACATCAGCAATCGGCGGCCACCCCGCGCTCGGCTTCCTGGCGGCGCTGGTGATCGCGCCACTGATCGTCGGCGCCATCGCGGTGGTCGCCGAACGGCTGGTGCTGCGCCGGCTCAATTACAACCCTGAAGCCACCATCGTCGCCACCATCGGCATGCTCTACATCATCCAGCAGCTGGCGTTGACTTTCTATGGTCCCGAAGCGCGGCCGGTGGAGCCGCCCTTCAGCTATCGCATCCGTCTGCCGTGGTTCGGCTATTCCGGCTACAAGCTGTCGATCATCGCCGCATCCGCTGTCCTGTTGATCGCGACATGGCTGGTGCTGACGCGCACGAAGATCGGCCTCATCATGCGCGCCACGCAGTACGACAGCGAGACGGCGCAAGCCTTCGGCATCTCTGTCGGCCGCGTCTATGGCGGCGTCTTCGCGCTTGGCGCCATGCTGGCGGCGATCGCTGCGGTGCTGATCGTGCCGATCAGCCAGGCGCACTACCTGATGGGACAGGACCCGCTGCTCTTGTCCTTCATCGTCGTCATCATCGGGGGCCTCGGCTCGCTGCGCGGCACCGTCGTCGCCGCCGTGCTGATCGGGCTGTCCGACGGCATCATCTCGATGTTCTTCTCGCCGACCTTGGCCAAGATCATCGCCACGCTGCTGGTCGCCATGGTGCTGGTGTTCCGGCCGCAAGGCCTGTTCGGGACGGCATCGCGATGAGCGAAGCTTCGCCGGCAAAGGCCTACGCGCTGCATCTCGGCGTCATCGCGCTGCTCTTCGTGCTGAGCTTCCTTTTGCCGGAGTACTATCACGGCCTGCTCGCCCGCATCATGGTGCTGGCGGTCTTCGCCATGGGCTACAACATGCTGTTCGGCTATGTCGGCCTGCTCAGTTTGGGCCACGCCATGTTCTTCGGCGCCGGGCTCTATGGCGCTGGGCTCGGCATCATCCAACTCGGCTGGAGCGTGCCGGCGGCGTTCGCCGCTGGTCTCGGTTGTGGTGCCGTCCTCTCCGTGATCATCGGCCTTCTGGCCCTGCGCACCACGGGTGTCGCTTTCATGATCGTCACCATGATGTTCGCCCAGGTGTTTTATCTCGCCATCCTCTATCTCGCGGCTTGGACCGGGGGCGACCAGGGCATGGTGGTGCCGCAGCCGGCGCGGGTCCTCTCTTTCGGTGCAACCTCGCTCGACCTCACCAACCCGACCGTGCGCTATATCTGCGCGCTGTCGCTGTTCTCGCTCGTGCTGCTGATCACGCTCGCCATCGTCCGGTCCCGCTATGGCCGCGTGTTGGTCGCCATCCGCGAGAACGAAGAACGCACGAAGATGCTGGGCTACGACACCTTCTCCAACAAGCTCGCCGCCGTCGTCGTCTCCGGCACGATCTGCGCTGCCTCGGGTGCCGCCTACGCGCTGCTGTTCGGCTATGTCGGCTCGAGCTTCGCCTCGGTGCAATACTCGATCCTGCCGCTGCTGTGGGTGCTGCTCGGGGGTGCCGCCACGACGCTCGGACCGCTGATCGGCACGCTGTTCATGTACTATGTCATCGACGTCACCAGCGGCTACACATCGGCCTATCTGCTGATCGTCGGCATCGCGCTGATCCTGCTGGTGCTGTTCTTCCCCAAGGGCATTCTCGGCAGCATCCGCCAGCGCTGGCTCGGGTGGTTGCCATGACGCCGCTTTTGACCACCAAGGGCCTGTCGCGCAATTTCGGCGGCCTGCGCGCCGTCGACAGCGTCGACTTCACCTTGATGCCCGGAGAAATCCGCGCCGTCATCGGGCCCAACGGGGCAGGCAAGACCACTTTCGTCAGCCTGGTCAGCGGCCGCATCCGGCCATCTTCGGGAGCGATCCTCTTCGACGGCGCTGACATCACCGGCCTGCCGGCCTATGTCAGGGTCCGCCAGGGCATCGCCTACACCTTCCAGATCACCAGCGTTTTCGCCAACCTGCCTGTCTACGACAATGTCGCGCTGCCGGTGCAGCGCACGTTGAGCGACGGCCGCTCGAAGGGTGCGGTGCGCGCCGGCGTCATGTCGGCGCTCGAACGCACCGGGCTGGCCGACCGCGCCCATATGCCGGCCGGGCAGTTGTCCTACGGGCATCAGCGATTGCTCGAAGTGGCGATGGGCCTGGCGCTGAAACCGCGCCTGCTGATCCTCGACGAGCCGACGCAAGGCCTTGCCGATAGCGAGATCGACAATTTCGTCGAGCTGGTACGCGACATCGCCAAGAGCGCCACCGTGCTGCTGATCGAGCACAACATGCCTGTGGTCATGCATCTGGCTGACCGCATCACCGTCTTCAACGCCGGCAGGATCCTGGCCGAGGGCGCGCCCGAAGCGATCCGAAACGACGCGGCGGTGCAGGACGCCTATCTGGGGACCGCCCCATGACCGATGCATTGGTGATCTCGGGGCTGGACTGCTTCTATGGCGAGGTCCAGGTGCTCTACGGGCTCGATCTCGTGCTGAACAAGGGCGAGGTGCTGTGCCTGTTCGGCCGCAATGGCGCCGGCAAGACGACGACGCTGAAGGCGATCATGGGCCTGGTTCCCGCGAATGGCGGCTCGATCAGGCTCGCCGGCCGGGAGTTGACCGGCCTGCCGGCGCATGAAGTACCGAAGGCCGGCGTCGCCTATGTACCGCAGGGAAGGCGGCTGTTCGCCGAGATGACGGTGGCTGAAAACATCGAGATCGGGCTGATGGCGCGCGGCAAGGGCAAGGCGACGCGCGAGAACGTCCTCGACCTTTTCCCGCTGCTGCGCCAGCGGCTGCGGCAGCGCTCCGGCACCTTGTCCGGCGGCGAGCAGCAGATGCTGGCCATGGCGCGTGCGCTCTGTCTCGAGCCGCAGGTGCTTTTGCTCGATGAGCCGACCGAAGGGTTGATGCCGTCCATGATCGCCAAGATCCGCGAGACTGTATCGAAGCTGCGCGAGCTGGGCGTCTCCACCATCCTGGTCGAGCAGCGGGTCGACGCTGTGTTGTCGGTCGCCGACCGCGTCTCGTTCATCGAGAACGGCCGCAACCGCGAGACCGTCGATGTCGAGGCCCTGCGCGCCGACCCGTCGGCGGTCAGGCGCTATGTCGGCGTCGGCTGATCAGCCGAAAAACAGAAAGCCAGCGATCAAGAAGGTCGGGATCAACACCAGCCCGGACCACAGCATATAGCCGAAGAAACCTGGCATCTTGACGCCACGATGCCTGGCAATGGCATAGACCATGAAGTTGGGCGCGTTGCCGATATAGGTGTTGGCGCCCATGAACACAGCGCCCGCCGAGATCGCGGCAAGCGTCGAGGCGAACTCCGTCATCAGGTGTTGGGGGTCGCCGCCGGCCAGCTCGAAAAACACCAGATAGGTCGGCGCATTGTCGAGGAAGGACGACAGCGCCCCGGTCAGCCAGAAATAGGCGAGGTCGTTGGGTGTGCCTTGCGCCGAGGTGACGAGCGCGACCAGCGGCGCCAGCGCGCCGTCATGGCCGGCTCTCAAAATGGCAACGACCGGAACGATGCAGATAAAGATGCCGGCAAACAACTTGGCCACTTCCGCGATCGGTCCCCAGTTGAAGCCGTTTGCTTGGCGGTGGCTCTTGTAGGAGAGGGGAAGCGATAGCAGGGCCAGCGCGAGGATGATCGCGTCGCGTACCAGGTTCTGCAGTTCGAGACCGACGCCGAACACGGAAAAGCTCACGCCTGGCCTCCAGGCCGCCGACAGCAGGATGACGCCGATCACACCGGCCAGCAGCGGGAGGTTGGCCAGGCCGCGCAGGCGCACCTTCGTATCCGGTGTTGGATCCTTGATCTTCGGCGCGCCAGCCTCGCGCCGGTGCAGGATGAGGTCGATCGCCAGGAAGACGGCGAGCACGACCACAACGACGAACAGCGTCTCTCGCCAGAGATTGGCGGTCGTCCAGAAGAAATCGACGCCGCGCAGGAAACCGACGAACAGCGGCGGGTCGCCGAGCGGCGTCAGCGAGCCGCCAATGTTGGACACCAGGAAAATGAAGAAGATGACGACATGGGCATTGAAAGGCCTGTTGTCGTTGGCGCGCAGGATCGGCCGGATCAGGATCATCGAGGCGCCCGTCGTGCCGATCACCGAGGCAAGCAGCGCCCCGACGATCAGCAGTCCGGCATTGACCAGCGGTGTCCCGTGGATGTTGCCGGCAAGCAGGATGCCGCCCGAAATCGTGTAGAGCGCAAACAGCAGGACAATGAACGACATGTATTCGGTGAGCAGCGCGTGCAGCACCGCCTCGGTTGCCGCCGGGGTGCCGAAGGCGACCGCGAGCGGCACGATCACCAGCGCCGCCCACAAGGCAGCGATCTTGCCGTAGTGGTGTTCCCAGACATGGTGGAACAGCAGCGGACCGGTGGCGATCGACAGGAGCAGTCCGGCAAAAGGCAGCGCCCACCAGAGCGACATGGCGGCGCCCGGCAGGCCATGCTCTTCGGCGGCGAAGGCCGATACCGGAAACAGCAACGCGACGATGATCGCGCCGGCCGCCCCGCTCGCCATCGGCATGCATCCCCCTCTGCCCGCCACGGTGCGGTCAGTCCGACGTATGATCTTCGAGCGTCACGCCGGCGTCGCGCATTCTCGCCAGCATTGCCTCGAGCGATCCGTTGAGATCGATGCCACGGCAGGCATCGAGCCTGACCGTGGTTCTAAACCCCTGTTTGACCGCATCCAGCGCCGAGAAGGCGACGCAGAAATCGGTCGCCAGCCCGACCAGGGTCAGCGTGTCGATGCCGCGCTCCCGGAGATAGCCGGCGAGCCCGGTGGGCGTCGCGTGATCGTTCTCGAAGAAGGCGGAGTAACTGTCGATGGCAGGACGAAATCCCTTGCGGATGACGAGTTCGGCCTTGGTCCAGGCCAGCCCCGAGTGGAAATCCGAGCCGAGACTGCCCTGGATGCAATGGTCCGGCCACAAAGTCTGCGGGCCGTAGGGCATTTCGACCGCCGAAAAAGGCTGCGCGCCGGGATGGCTCGAGGCAAAGCTGGAATGGCCGGCGGGGTGCCAGTCCTGCGTCAGCACGACATGGTCGGTTCGCCGGATCATGTCGTTGACCAGCGGTACGATCTCGTCGCCGCCGGCTACGGCCAATGCGCCGCCCGGGCAAAAATCATTCTGCAGGTCGATGACAACGAGCGCTTCGTCGGCCATGGGGTTTCCTTCCTGTCAGGCTGCGGTCGGGCTCCGAATGAGGGGCCCGGCGAAAGAAGAAGCCGCTGGCGCGACCGGAGGGAGAAACTTGACCAGATGGCGGGCCGCGTCAACCTCCAGCGGAATAACAAATGCGTGGCGATGCCAGCCACATGGACACCGGCGTAAACTCTGGCTTTGACAAATTCCGCCGTCTTGATATCATTTGCATACGAATGAATTTGCCGGATCGAAAACCGGCAGGATATTCCCAGGCGAAACGTCTTGGGAGGGCCGATCTCGGGGAAGGCCCCCATCTTGTTGGGAAGGCCCATCTTACTGGGAAGGAAAGCGTGATCCGTTACGCGAAACCCACCACGGTCGACGAGGCGCTCGCGCTGCTTGGCGGGGGCACCTGGCGCATTCTTGCCGGCGGCACGGATTTCTATCCGGTACAGGGAAGCAAGCCGTTTCGCGACAATGTCCTCGATATCAACGGACTGACAACGCTGCGCGGCATCGTCGAAACCGCCAGCCATTGGATCGTCGGCGCGCGCACGACATGGACCGATGTCATCCGTCACCCCTTGCCGCCAGCCTTTGACGCCTTGAAACAGACGGCGCGGGAGGTCGGCTCGGCGCAGATCCAGAACGTCGCCTCGGTCGCCGGCAATCTCTGCAACGCTTCACCTGCCGCCGACGGCGTGCCGGGCCTGCTCGTGCTCGACGCCGAGGTAGAACTGCGCTCGGTGGCGGCGACACGCCATCTGCCCTTGTCGCAGTTCATCCTCGGCAACCGCCGTACCGCCTTGCAGCCTGGCGAGATGGTGACTGCCATCCGCGTGCCGAAACTCTCCGGCACATCGGCCTTCGTCAAGCTCGGCGCCCGGCGTTATCTCGTCATCTCCATCGCCATGGTGGCGGCGCGGCTGGTTGTCGAAAATGGCACTGTCGCGGATGCGGCGGTGGCCGTCGGCTCTTGTTCCGCC
>NZ_RZSJ01000141.1:0-11805 GCF_003998025.1 Mesorhizobium sp. M8A.F.Ca.ET.021.01.1.1 | reverse complement strand
TGGTTTCCTCGGCGGTGTTGTCGACCTGGCTGCCCAGCGTGTTGATCTTGTGGGCGACGTCCTGCTGGGCGGCGGTCTTCAAGGAATCTTCCAAAGCCTTGTACAGCACGATGCGCTGCTCGGTATCGATGGTCAGCTTGTTGATCAGCGTCGACTGCGCGGCGATCTGGTTGTTGAGCGAATCGACGAAGGTCTGGAACATCGAGGTGTAGCGCTCCAGCGTCTGGCTTTCGGCCAGCAGCTCCTGCTCCTTGGCCTGCTTTTCATTGTATTCGGTGGCGAGCTTGGAGCGCTCGCCCTCGAGCTGCGTGCGGTCCTTCTGGCTGGTCGAGGCGGCGATCTTGTTCTCAATGTCGAGCAACATCGGATTGAGCTCCTCGATGCGCTTCTGCACGGCTTCGAGGTTGGTCATGGTGGTCTTGCGGCGTTCGATAACCTGCGACAGGCTGGCCTCGGAGGTCTTGTAGCGCTGGTCGAGAACTTCCTTCTGCGCCTTCAATATGCCGACGATGGTGTCGGACTTGGCCAGCAGTTCCTGCAAATTGCCGGCGAGCGACATGTTGCGCACGCGGTCGGTGCGCATGCGCTGCTTGCGCTGCGCCGAAAAAACGCCGACGAAGTTTTCCCAGCCGGTATAGTTCTTCATGCTCTCGAACTCGGCGCCGAAGACATTGGTGGCGTCCTCGAGCCCGATGATCAGGTCGGCGATGTTGCCTTCCATCACCTTCTGCTGCTTCAGCACATCCTCGATGCGGGCGTTCTCGATGTCGAAATTGGCGTCGCCAATCTTCTTGTCGGCGGTTGCGAGCGTGTCGAGCACGGTGCCGGATTGCTCGATCTTGGTGCGCATATCCTGGACGACCTGCTTGGTCTTGGCAATTTCGGCATCGAAATTCTGCAATGTCGCCATAGGGGCCTCCCGCTTCGGCTTCCGCTCGCTGGTTGCGAACAGCGGCGAATATATGTGGGGTATCAGGGGATTGAAAGACGTGAAGAGAGTGCGCGGCGCGAAAACAAATATTCGGCCGAACCCTTGAATGGTAATGGAGCCGTGGTCATGGCGGGATCAACTGGCCGGCCAAGCCTGGTTCAGCTGATTTTGAACTTTCATGCCGGCAAAGCAATCAGTCGACGCCGAAGCGGATCGTTCTGAAACTCGACAACAACTGGCGCTTTGCAGCCCCGACCCGGCGCGCACAAGTCGCCCCGTCCGACAACGAACGGCTGCTCAGGGCTTGGGATCGGCTTTCAGATAAGCGATGACGTTGGCGATGTCGTCGTCATTGCCCAGGCCGCCAAAGGCCATCCTGTTGCCGGGCACCTTCAGCTTGGGCGATTTGAGGTATTCGGCAAGATTTGCCTCGTCCCACACGAGACCGGCAGCCCCCGCGTTCTTCATGGCATCCGAATAATGGCCGAGGAAGCTTTCGGCGGTCCCCGCCTTGCGGCCGACGACGCCCATCAGATGCGGGCCGACCTTGTCGTGGTCGGTCGCCGCCTCATGACAGGCCATGCACCGATTGAAGACATGTTTGCCCAGGATGGGATCGCCTCCGGCCCGGGCGGCAAGGGAAGTGGCAAGCAAAACAAGGCTGGCGGACAAGACGGCTCGAAGCATGGCTGACCCCGGAGAGTTCTGGCTGAGCGCGTGAAAATACGGCGCTGACCTTAACAAAGGCACCATAGAATGGCGTGGCTGCAAGAGGTGGCAGCCGGCTACCCGAGGCCGACGTCCAGCGGGCCTTCGTTTCAACCGCTGACAAAGCCGATGAAGTCGTCGGGTGCGGCGCGGCCCATTTCCTCTTCCCAGTGGCGGCGGCAGAGCGAGACATAGACATCCTTGCCGATCGCCACCTGTTCGCCCTGCCGGGCCACCTTGCCGTCGGGACCGAGGCGCACGACCATGGTCGCCTTGCGGCCGCAGCGGCAGATGGTGCGCACTTCGCGCAGATCGTCGGCGATCGCCAGCAGCGCGCGCGAGCCGGGAAACAACTTGCCCTGGAAATCGGTGCGCAGGCCATAGCACATGACCGGGATGTTGAGCCGGTCGGCGATGCGGGCAAGCTGCCAGACCTGCTCCTCCTCCAGGAACTGCGCCTCATCGACGAAGATGCAATGCACCGCCGTGTGCTGGTGATGCTCGGCCACGCGGGCGAACAGGTCGTCGCCGTCCCGGAACATCTCGGCTTCCGTCTCCAGCCCGATGCGCGACGAGATCAGGCCGGTATCGCCCTTGCGGTAATGGCCGGCGACGAACAGCATCGTCGTCATGCCGCGCTCGCGGTAATTGTACGATGCCTGCAACAGCATGGTCGTCTTGCCGGCGTTCATCGTCGCGTAATGGAAATAAAGCTTGGCCATGCCGCCCTTTAAGGTCTGTTCATATTCAGGTGAGGCCGGCCTGCAAAAGGCGGTTCCTGCGCTTCCGGTGCTCGCGTACTCAAAGTACGCTCCGCTCCGGTTCTCGGAGCCCACCATTTTCGGCGCGGCCTGACCTGAATCCAAACAGACCTTAAGCCGACTTGCCGCCGCGCGGGGAGGGGCCGCCGCCGCATTCCCCTGAAAAAGCCGCCGTTGCCGAGGCAGATTGCGCTCAGGCTTGGCACGGAAAGCGTCAGCGGTGTCGCTGATTGGCCAGCCAGCGCCGTTGATCGTGATTGTCTTAGCGCTTGAAACCACTCCAGAATGGTGTTTGGCTGACGAAACAAGGCGGACACAAAAACCGTAACTTCGCCCCGCCAAAGAATCGCAATGGGAGAATACAGATGTCGCGTATGAATTCCTTCGTCGCCGGCCTCGGCTTGGCGGCCTTCCTGTCCACGAGCGCCGCCTTCGCCGGCGATCCGGCAAGCTGCAAGGCGGTTCGCCTCTCCGATGTCGGCTGGACCGACATCCAGGCCACCACCGGGCTGGCCTCGGTGCTGCTCACCGCGCTCGGCTACGAGCCGCAGGTGATCCAGCTCTCGGTTCCGGTGACCTATGCGTCGCTGAAGAACAAGGACCTCGACGTCTTTCTCGGCAACTGGATGCCGTCGATGACCAACGACATCAAGGACTACACGGCCGACGGTTCGGTCGAGACCGTCAGCCAGAACCTGGCCGGCGCCGGTTACGGCATCGTCGTGCCGACCTATGTCGCGGATGCCGGCGTCAAGACGCTGACCGATCTCGGCAAGTTCAAGGACAAGTTCAACGGCAAGATCTACGGCATCGAGGCCGGCAATGACGGTAATCGCATCATCCTCGACATGATCAAGAACCCGAAGGACAATCTCGACGGGTTCGAACTGGTCGAATCCTCGGAGGCCGGCATGCTGACGCAGGCCGAGCAGTCGATGAAGAACAATGAGTGGATCGCCTTCCTCGGCTGGACGCCGCATCCTGTGATGGGCGCCATGAAGATCACCTATCTCGACGGCATGGGCGACAGCGGTTTCGGCGCCGCCACCGTCTCGACCAACGTGCGCAAGGGCTACACGACCGAGTGCCCGAACGTCGGCAAGTTCATCACCAACCTGAAGTTCAATCTGGATATGGAAGGCCAGATGATGGACGCCATCCTGAAGGGCAGCGATGCCAACAAGGTGGCAACCGACTGGCTGAAGAAAAACCCGGATGCGATCAAGCCCTGGATCGCCGGCGTGACCACCTTCGACGGCGGCGACGCGGCGGCGGCGGTCAAGACCGCGCTCGGGAGCTGAGCCGACTTTGATTTCGGCGTGACCGAAACAGAGGGCAGCCCTTGTGGAAAAGGCTGCCCTTTTTCGTATCCTGTGACAAGATGACGTTGCGACAGCACGGGGCCGAAGGCAGAGCTCCGGCAAACGAGGGGTGAGATGGATCCGATTTCCAAATTCCTGATCGATTACAAGATTCCCATCGGGCCCTGGGGCAAGGCTTTCTTCGGGTTCCTCACCGACCATTTCGACACTGTGTTCAGGGCGTTCTCGAATGGCCTGAATTTCATCCTCGACGGGCTGGTCAACATCCTGCTGATGGTGCCGCCGGTGCTGCTCGCTTTGGTGATCGCCGTCGTCGCCTGGCTGCTGCAGCGCTCGCGGCCGCTCGCCATCGGCGTTTTCCTCGGCCTGATCTTCATCATCAACCAGAACCTCTGGAAACAGACGGTGCAGACGCTGGTGCTGGTCGTGGCCGCCGCCGCCATGGCGATGGCCATCGGCGTGCCGCTCGGCATCTGGGCGGCGCACAAGCCGAAGGTCTACCGCGTCATGCTGCCGGTGCTCGACCTGATGCAGACACTGCCGACCTTCGTCTACCTGATCCCGGTGCTGACGCTGTTCGGCCTTGGCAACGCGCCCGGCCTCATCGTCACCATCATTTTCGTCATCCCGACCGCGGTCAGGCTCACTCATCTCGGCGTCGTCTCGGTGCCGAAGTCGATCATCGAGGCCGGCGAGGCCTTCGGCGCCACCAAGAGCCAGCTGTTGTGGAAGGTCGAGCTGCCTTCCGCACTGCCCACCATCATGGCGGGCCTGACGCAGTCGATCATGCTGTCGCTGTCGATGGTGGTGTTCGCGGCCCTGATCGGCGCCGGTGGTCTGGGCACGGAAATCAACCGGGCGCTCGGTTCGCGCCGCATCGACCTTGGCCTTGAGGCCGGTCTCGCCATCGTCGTGCTCGCCATCGTGCTCGACCGGATGACCCGCATTGGCGTTGGAGGCAAGAAATGACCGTCGCCGTCGATTTCAGGAATGTCGATATCGTCTTCGGCGCCGACCAGGCCGGCTCGCTGGCGATGATCGACAAGGGCGCTACCCGGGCCGAGATCCTCGAGAAGACCGGCAATGTGCTCGGCTGCGCCGGCGCCAGCCTCACCGTGCATGAAGGCGAAATCTCGGTGCTGATGGGCCTGTCGGGCTCCGGCAAGTCGACGCTGCTTCGCGCGGTCAACCGGCTCAACGTGGTGTCGCGCGGACAAGTGCTGGTCAAGGACGGCGACCGTACGGTCGACGTCGTCACCTGCGACGAGCCAACCTTGCGGCGGCTGCGACAGAAACAGGTGGCGATGGTGTTCCAGCAGTTCGGCCTCCTGCCATGGCGCACGGTGGAAGAGAATGTCGGCCTGGGTCTCGAACTCGCCGGCGTGCCGGATGCCGAGCGCAAGGAGCGGGTGCATCGCCAGCTCAAGCTGGTCAACCTCGATCAATGGTCGAACAAATACGCCCATGAGCTTTCGGGCGGCATGCAGCAGCGCGTCGGTCTGGCGCGCGCCTTCGCCACCGAGGCGCCTATCCTGTTGATGGACGAGCCGTTCTCGGCTCTCGACCCGCTGATCCGCACCAAGCTGCAGGACGAGCTTCTGCAACTGCAGGCGGAGCTGAAGAAGACCATCATCTTCGTCAGCCACGACCTCGAGGAGGCCCTGAAGATCGGCAGCCACATCACCATCATGGAGGGCGGCCGTATCGTCCAGACGGGCGCGCCGGAAGACATCGTGCTGCGCCCCGCCAACGACTATGTCCGCGACTTCATCGCCAATGTGAACCCGCTCTCGGTGTTGACCGCATGGAACGTGATGCGCGACCGCCGCGATCTCGAACAGGGCACGGACGGCTGGGTGTGGCTCGACCGACGCAAGACGACCCGTTTCAAGATCGACGAGCACGGGCTGGTGGCGGCGGCCGAACGCGACGGCAAGCCGGCGGTGTGGACGTCGTGCACCGGGATAGAGGGCCAGCCCGAAGAAGCAGGTCAGGTGTTCTGGGCCAATCCGGGCACGTCGCTGAAAACCGTGATGCTGGCCATGCACCGCTCGCAGACGGCGCCGGTGGCGTTGTTCGACGAACAGTCCCGCTTCGTCGGCGCCATCGGCATCAGGGATGTGCTGAGCGCGGTGCTGCGGCGGTAGAGGCCCCAAGCGACAAGGCTCAAGCCGCCAGCGGCAGGCGCAGCTCCGTCAGCAGTCCGCCTTGCGGATGATTGGACAGGCGCACTTCACCACCCGCCGCCCGCGCGATGTTGCGGGCGATGGTCAGCCCAAGCCCGAGCCCGCCGGTCTGGCGGTTGCGGGAGTGTTCGAGGCGCACGAAGGAGCCGAACACGGCGTCGATCTGGGCTTGGGGTATGCCCGGCCCTTCGTCGCGGATGGCGAGCGTGATCGTGCCGTCCGAGCGGCTGAGGCTGAGATGCGCATGCTTGCCGTAGGTGACGGCGTTCTGCACAAGATTGGTAACGCAGCGCTTGAGCGCCACCGGCCGCGCCATGCAGATCAGGCCGCGTGAGCGGGTGTCGTCATTGTCGAAGGAAACGGTCTCGTAGCTGTCGGCGATCGATTCCACGAGCGACCAGAAATCGATCCTCTCGGCCTTCTCTTCCGTGACCTCGAATTTGGCGAAGTCTATCACCGAGCTCGCGATGCCTTCGATGTCGGCGAGATCGTGGGCGAGCGCTTCGCGCGCCGGTGATCTGCGCAACAGTTCCAGACGCAGCCGCATCCTTGTCATCGGCGTGCGCAGGTCGTGCGCAAGGGCCGCCGCGAGGTGCTCGCGGTCCTCGACATATTCGCGCAGCCTCTTCTGCATGGCGTTGATCGCCCTGGCGGCGGCGCGCACCTCACGGCTGCCGCTCTCGGTGACCGGCGGGCTCTTGAGATCATTGCCGATCCGGTTGACGGCGGTTTCCATCATCCGGTAGGGCGCGGTCAGCCGGCGCAGCGACCAGATCGACATGATCACCACCAGCCCGGCGATCAGCGCATAGAGCGGCAGGCTGTCGATGCTCAGGATCGGGCCGACGGGCGTGATCGGTTCGGTGAAGTTCAGCCACTGGCCGTCGGCGAAGCGCAGCGAGGCCGTCAGCTTGTCGCTCTGGGCGAAATCGGCGGCCAGCACCAGGAGGTCCCGCTCGACCTGGCCGATATCGGGGCCCGGCGCGGCGCCGCCGGCATCGTCGGCTTCGCGCGTCGCCGGATCGCGGCGCACGCGCGCGTCGGTGATGCCGAACTTCGACAGCCGGCCGACAAGAATGTCCTCGAGCTCGGCCAGTTCGTCATCGCCGGCGATCGAGGAGGTGACGGCGGGCGTGTCCGAGACGGTGAGCGCGTATGTTGAGTTGAACAGGCCCGCGGCGGTCGCCTTGCGCTCCTCCGGCGTGGCGCCACTCATCAGCTGCACGAGCGAGAAGGCGCGGTCGTTGAGGCGGTAGAGGTCGACCACGTCATTGGCAGCAGCGCGGTCGCGCGACACGATGTAGAGCGTCGCGACCTGGCTGATCAGCAGGCCGGCAATGACGATCAGCAGCACCCAGACAGGCAAGGTCTGCGGCAGGAAACGTCTCATTCGGAGGTCGTCTCGGGCAGGAACTGGTAGCCGCCGCTGCGCACGGTGAGGATCAGTTTGGGCGTCTTGGGATCATCTTCCATCTTGCGCCGCAACCGGCTGACCAGGATGTCGATACTGCGGTCGAAGGAATAGTCGCTGTCGCCGCCGGACAGTTCGATGAGCTGGTCGCGGGTCAGCACGCGCTGGGCACTCTTGACGAAGGTGTGCAGGAGGTTGAACTCGGCCATGGTCAGTTCGACCCTGACATCGTCGGGCGCGGTCAACCGGCGCCGCGAGCAGTCCATCGTCCAGCCGGCGAAATGGTAAATCTGCTTGCTGGTGGCGCGCTTGGGCTCTGTGGCGCCATTGCGCCGCAGCACGGCGCGGATGCGGGCCAGCAACTCGCGCGGGTCGAAGGGTTTGGGCACATAGTCGTCGGCGCCCATCTCGAGGCCGACGACACGGTCCGTTGTCTCGGTGACGGCGGTCAGCATGATGATAGGCGTCGTATACTGGGCGCGCAGGTCGCGGCACAGTTCCAGCCCGCTCCTGCCGGGCAGCATCACGTCGAGCACGATGAGGTCCACCTGCGAGCGGCGCAGGATGGCTTCCATCTCGTTGCCGTCGGCGGCAACCGAGGTGTGCAGGCCCCGCTTCTGGAAGAACTCCTGAAGCAGGTCGCGGATGCCCTTGTCGTCGTCGACGATCAGTATGTGCGCATCGGATTTCACAGCTGCCCTGTCTGGTTTGCCGGCCAAGCCATTCTTGGCTGGTGAGCCACACGATAGAATTCGGGCCATATGTTGGCCAGTGCCTTGCTTTTCAAGGGAGAATGAATTCCGCCTTCTCCACATGGAAAGCGACGGCCGGCCTGGCCCCGGCCTGGCCAGACACAATCCAGAAACAAAATTCTACAATCGGGAAAAACTCCTGAAAAGGTAGGTCGGCATAAAGGTGCCGTGGCGGTCAGGTCATCGGCTGCGACGCTAGTCTCCGGGTTCACGGATAAACCAATGCCAAGATTGTCGATCAGTTTGTTGGGAGTTTTGCTGGGCCTTGGCCTGCTCACTGCCGCTGTCGGCCAATCGGATGCAAAGGCGCCGCTCACCCGGAGCGAACGGTGCGCCAATCTCAGCCACCAATTTGATGAAGCCCTCGAAACCCATGCCACGGCAACGCAGGTCACCGCGGCAAAGGCACTTCAGAGGAAGGGCAACCGGTACTGTGCCGCCAAGAAACAGGCGCAGGGCATCCGGATGCTCGCCAATGCTCTGAAGCTGCTTGGAGTGACACCGAACGACCCGGTCCAGTGACACTCAAAAAGACCCGCATACAAAAGGAAATGAAGCCATGAACAAGTCCATCCTGTCCGCCCTTGGTCTCTCCGTCGCTCTCGCCTTCTCGATGCCGGTTCTCGGCTATGCAGCCGCCACCACGACCGCTGCCCCGGCTGCCGCCACCACGACCACCGCTCCGGCTGCTGCCGCGACGACCACCGCTCCGGCCAAGGCTGCTCCGAAGAAGGTCGCCAAGAAGACCGTCTGCAAGGAGACCAAGAAGCACAAGTGCCCGGTCAAGAAGGCCCCCGCGAAGGCGGCCCCCGCGAAGATGGCTCCCGCGACGGCGGCCCCCGCGAAGGCTGCTCCCAAGAAGCCCTGATCAGCTTCGAGGTCAGTTCTAGCAAGGCCGCTCCAGCCGCAAACCGGCTGGGGCGGCCTTCTGCCAAGTGCATGATCGATGAGCTGAACACCGGCGGCTTCCAGCCACGCATCTCGATCGTGCTTAACCCGTTTGCAATGCCGGCCCTGTAGGACAATCCGCATGAAGAAGCGGCCCTCGTCCATTTTTCGCTCCATGGTGATCGGCGGCCTGGTTGCCACCGGCGCCGCCAGGGTGCTGATTCTGCTCACCGCCAGCCCCGTGCCGGATCCGGCAAGTGGGCGCACCGAGCCCTCGCTGTTCGCGCCGGCGATTTCCAGCAATTGGGATTACATCACGCCCGTGCAGGCCTGGCTCTTGATCGTGCTCGCCGGCGCGACACTGATCTGCGTTGCCGGATGGCCGATCGCGGCATGGCTGGAACGCCGGGCGGATGCCGATGCTAGTCGCCGCATCTTCGGCCGTCAGGGCCGTTGAACCGCGACAGACCATTTCCCACATGATCGTGAAGGACCGGGCGTGCCCGCCGACGGTCCGCAAATGGACGATCGCTGCCGCCCGTGGCAAAATGCGGACTTAAGCTCGATCGCGAAACAGTCGGTTCGAATGCCTGAAATCGCCACAAAACCGCGCGTAAAGGTCAAGCCGCAGACAGAGCGGCCGAAGCTCTACAAGGTCATCCTCGTCAACGACGATTTCACGCCGCGCGAATTCGTGGTGACGGTGCTGAAGGGCGAGTTCAAGCTCAGTGAGGACCAGGCGCACCGGGTCATGATCACCGCGCACCGGCACGGCGTCTGCGTGGTCGCGGTCTTCACCAGGGATGTCGCCGAGACCAAGGCGACGCGGGCGACCGACGCTGGCAAGGCGAAGGGTTATCCGCTGTTGTTCACGACGGAACCGGAAGAGTAGGGCAGGGGCTTGGTCAGTGCTGAAACGCTGGCAATTGGCGAAACCATCCGCGGCGGCATCTTTCTCCCCGTCACTATACGGGGAGAAATGTCCGGCAGGACAATGAGGGGCGGTGCCGGAGGGTGACAATAGTTCAGATGAGCACATCGTAGGGGATCGCCAATCACGGCGACTCAGCGCTGCCCCTCATCCGCCCTTCGGGCACCTTCTCCCCGTGAACGGGGAGAAGGAAGCTACCTTCCCTCGCGGTACCACATCGACCCCATCGCCAGAAGCAGCAGGCCGAGGCCGAGGAAGCCGCCGAACAGCGGTACGCGCGACACGGCCTTCAACACGCTGTCGTCGGTGGTGCGCAGGCCGATCCAGTCGCTGCCCGACGCTTCGCCGGCCGAACGCACCGGCACGATGGATGGCAGCGTCACGTCGCTGCCCGTGGACGAGGCCAGCCGGCGCACGCTGCCGCCGGTGGCTTCCGCCGGCGCCTTCAGCCGCTCCTGCGTGGAGACGACGTCGGCGAATTCGGGTGCGTTGACCGGGCCGACATGGGCGAGCGCGGTGAGATCGCCATTGGCGACCTGGAAGAGGCCGATCTCGCTGGTCTGAACGCTGCCGAGAAAGACGCCGGGTTCGGATTTGTCGAGCTTGACGGTGAGCGTCTTGCCGGAGGGGGTGATGATCTGCGCGGGGCCGGGATCGTCGGCCATGGTCTGGCGACGGATCTCCAGCACCATGCCGCGTCCCTCGGCGGTCAGCCGTTCTTCCTCGAGCTCGGGCTCCTTCATCAGCCAGTGGGCGATGCGCCGGTAGAGCTGGACATGCGGGCCGCCGCCCTCGAAGCCGCGCGCCCAGAGCCAGCCCTGATCGGACAGAAGCATGCCGACGCGGCCTTCGCCCTTGCGGTCGAGCAGCAGCAGCGGCCGGTTGTCGGCACCCTTCATTACCACTTCGCCTTGCGGGTTCTGCACGCCGATGGTGCGGAACCAGCGGCTCCAGTGCGGCGGCTCGGTGGCCGAACCATCGAGGCCGCGCGTCACCGGATGACGCTGGCCGAGTTCGGTGAGGCGGGGATAAAAGGCCTTGTCGACGACCTCGCCGGTCGGCATTGCCGGCAGGGCCGACATCAGCGGCGTGCGCGCGATCGACGCCTCGCCGGCATATTCGGGACCGGCAGCGATCAGCAGCGCGCCGCCCTTTTCGACATATTCGGAGATGTAGTCGTAGTAGAGGATCGGCAGCACGTCGCGGTGCTGGTAGCGGTCGAAGATGATGAGGTCGAAATCCTTGATCTTCTCGACGAACAGCTCGCGGGTCGGGAAGGCGATCAGGGACAATTCATTGATCGGCGTGCCGTCCTGCTTCTCCGGCGGCCGCAGGATGGTGAAATGGACGAGATCGACCGAGGCGTCGGATTTCAGCAGGTTGCGCCAGGTGCGCTCGCCAGCATGCGGTTCGCCCGAAACGAGCAGAACGCGCAGGTTCTCGCGGATGCCGTCGACCAGCGCGATGGCGCGGTTGTTGGTGTCGGTCAGTTCGCCCGGCTCGCGGTCGATGGCCAGTTCGATGATGTTGCGGCCGGCACCCGGGATGGTCACCTGCAGCGGCATGGCCTGGCCGACAGTGGCATGCTCGACCGAAACCTGCTCGCCATTGACCGAGACCCGGACGTCGACCGGTCCGGTCTCGTTTTCGGTCGAAATGACGCGGTAAGTCATGTCGAGCGGCTTGCCGACAAGGCCGAAACGCGGCGCGTTCTCGAAGCGGATGCGGCGATCTTTTTCGTGATCGTTGCCGGTGATCAAGGCGTGCAGCGGGGCGTTGAAATCGGGCGTGCCCGACGGCGTGTCATGCACCTCGCCATCGGTGATCATGATGGCGCCGCCGATGCGCGAGGGCGGCACGTCGCGGAAGGCGCCTTCCAGCGCGCAGAACAGCCGTGTGTCGGTGCGCTACTTGG
>NZ_RZSJ01000140.1:0-11809 GCF_003998025.1 Mesorhizobium sp. M8A.F.Ca.ET.021.01.1.1 | reverse complement strand
CCTTGAGCTCCGTCATCGGCTTGCGCGACGGATTGAGCTGCAGAACGTGATAGGCCAGCACCGGCACGCGGTTGAGCTGCAGGGTGGGTTCTTTCGGCACCAGCGTGGCGACGAGCGGATCATTGAGCAGGGCAAAATCGATTTGCTTGGTACGCATGGCGGCGAGGATCGCCGCTTCGTCCGGCAGTACGCTGATCTCGATGCCGTCGACGCCGGTAGCACCCCCGGCCCAGTCCTTGTTGGCGCTCAGAACTTCCTTGGCGTTGGGGTCCCATTTGTCGAGCTTGAATGGACCGGAACCGACCGCCTTGGTGCCGATCGAACCGGCCTTGATCTCGGTCGCCGGAACGATGGCCGCGTTGACGTCGCTCATCGCCGTCAGGATCGGCACGTCGGGCTGCGAGAGATGGAACACTACGGTCGCCGCATCCGGCGTGTCGATGCTCGCGATAGACAGGAAGTTGGCGCGGGCGGCGGCACCCGTCTTCTCGTCGAGGATGCGCTCGAAGGAGGCCTTGACGTCGGCGGAGGTCACGGCCGTGCCGTCCTGGAATTTCGCCTTGGGATCGAGCTTGAAGGTCAGCTCCTTGCCGTCCTTGGAGAACTCCCAGGAGCTGGCGATGGCGGGGATGATCTGCAGGCTGGCATCGACCCGCACCAGCGGCTCGTAGATCAGCTCCAAAAGCCGCAGCGACGAGAACGCCGTCTGCTTGTGCGGGTCAAGCCCGGTGGCGTCCTGCGACCATGCCATGTGCAGCGTCGCCGCCTGCGTCGAAACCGTCGCGATGCCCAGCATCGCGCCAAGGGTAATGCCCGAAAGCAGCCTTCTTGTAAGATGAACCATTCTCGTCTCCCACTATTGAACTCGATGCCTTGCAGTTTCCGTCGGCCGCTTCCATGGCACACATGCTTTGGAGTATCGGCCCAGTCTATGCGGCTTGACGCCGTCTTGTCCCATGCGGCTTCTTGCCGTCATGTCTAAAGCGGCTTTCAGCCGTCATGTCCCGGGCGGCCTCAGGCCGCTTCGTCGCCGATCGCCTTTCGCAGGAACCCTCCGGCCTTGAACAGCGCGGCCCGCGCCGCTTCGACGTCGAGGCCGGTAATGGTCACCAGGATCGCCAGCTTGACGTCATTGCCGGTCCGGTCGAGCGCCTGTCGCGCCTGCGGCGCGGTGCAGCCGGTCGTCTGCATGACGATCCTGATCGCCCGGGCGACCAGCTTACGGTTCGACGGGTTAAGGTCGACCATCAGATTCTGGTAGCTTTTGCCGATGCGGATCATCGAAGCCGTGGTCAGCATGTTGAGCACCAGCTTCTGCGCGGTTCCCGATTTCAGCCGCGTCGAGCCGGTGAGCACTTCGGGGCCGACGACGGGCGAGATGGCGATGTCGGCGATGCCGGCAATGGTCGATGCCGGATTGCAGGACAGCGCGACCGTCGCCGCGCCCAACTGCTTGGCATAGGTCAGGCCGCCGATCACATAGGGCGTGCGCCCGCTGACCGCGATGCCGACCACCACGTCATCGGGTGTGAGCCCGATGTCCTGCAAGGCCTTGGCGCCCATCTTCGGGTCATCTTCGGCGCCTTCCAGCGAGCGCACCAGCGCGTCGGATCCACCGGCGATCAGGCCGACGACCATGCCTTCGGGTACGCCGAAGGTCGGCGGGCATTCCGAAGCGTCGAGCACGCCAAGCCGGCCGCTGGTGCCGGCGCCGATGTAGATCAGCCGCGCGCCTTTCTGGAAGGCGAGCACGATGCGATCCACCGCGGCGGCGATTTCCGGCATGACCTTTTCGACGGCCGCCGGGACAAGCCTGTCCTCGTCATTGATCCTGCGCAGGACGTCGATGGTCGGCAACAGGTCGATGTCGACGGTCCTTGGGTTCCGGCCTTCGGAAACCAGCCGGTCCAGCTCAGACATCAACCCTTGCTCGGTCATTCCAGCGCTTTCAAAATCATGCTGCACGGCGTCCGGCACCGCTCGACGGGCGGAGCGCGTCCGGATCCTGGGTCCGTCATCGCAGTTTTCTTTGTTAACTTTTTAGAATTCAATATTCACATCGTCAATCGAATTTTGGAATATTTTATTCCTATCTTGTCGACCTATCCTCCGCCAACCGACCTCTTGGCAAGAATGATCGCGCCGGACACGGCGTCGCCGTCGGCGGGCTTCAGGCGGCGGCGCACGTCAGGGGAGAGCCAGGGTTCGAGGGGGCTGGCGAGGCCGCCGAGCAAGGTCACGCGCGGCGCGCCTTTTTCGAACAGCACCCGCACCAGTGTGTCGATCTGTTCGGCGGCGCTTTGCACGATGCGGCGTCCGACAGGGTCGCCCTGGTCGGCATGGCGCATCACCATGGGTGCAAGCGCGGCATAGTCCGTCGCGCTGGCGCGGTCCATCCAGGCGACGGCCTCCATCGGGTCGCCGGCGAAGCGCTGCATGACCTCCGCCAGCAACGCGGTCCGTTCGTGCCGGCCGTCATGGGCGCGCAATGCCAATTGCACGGCTTTCAGTCCGAGGTCGGCGCCGCTGCCCTCGTCGGAGATCGGAAATCCATAGCCGCCGGCGCGCAGGTCGCGGCCCTCGACAAAGCCAAGGCCGATCGAGCCTGTCCCGGCAATGACGATGGCGCCGTCCTTGCCGGAGTGCGCGCCAAGGCAGGCGCCGACGCCGTCGCTGACGAAATCGGTGCTGGCAAAGGGATGCGCGATTGCCCGCAGCGCCTCCAGCGCGCCCTTGCGGCCGATACCGGCAAGGCCGATGCCGGCATGGATCCGGGCGGTCTCGGCTGGCGCGAAACCTGCTTCCTCGACCGCTGCGCCGAAGGCTTTCGCGATCGAGGCCCAGGCTGCCTCGATACCGAGCCGCGTCGTCGCCGGGCCGGACAGGCCCTGTCCCAGCACCACGCCTTGCGCGTCCTCGAGGCGGGCGCGGCAACCGCTGCCGCCACCATCGACGCCGAGGAAATAATGCGCCTCGGTATTCATGCGCCCAGCCGCTCGATGTCGGCGCCGCAAAGGCGCAGCTTGCGATCCAGTTGCTCATAGCCGCGGTCGAGGTGATAGACGCGGTTGATTGTTGTCTCGCCTTCACTGACCAGCGCCGCCAGCACCAGCGACACCGAAGCGCGCAGGTCGGTGGCCATCACCTGCGCGCCATGGAGCTTCGCGCCGCCGCGCACCAGCGCCATGGTGCCTTGCAGCTTGATGTTGGCGCCGAGCCGCATCAGTTCGGGCACATGCATGAAACGATTCTCGAAGATGGTCTCGCGCAGCAGCGACGCACCCTCCGCACAGCACATCAGCGCCATGAACTGCGCCTGCAGGTCGGTCGGAAAACCGGGATAGGGTTCGGTCGTCAGGTCGGCGGCCTTGAGCGGCCGGTCGCGCGACACGATCAGGCCGCGATCGCCCGGCCAGACACTCACCCCCGTCGCCTCCAGCAATTGCACCACCGAGGCCATGTGTTCGAGCCGGGCATGGGTGAGTTCGAGCTGGCCGCCGGTGATCGCCGCGGCGATCGCATAGGTGCCGGCCTCGATGCGGTCGGGGATGATGTCGTGCCTGGCGGCGTGCCAGCTGGTGTCGCCCGCAATCAGGATGCGGTGCGTGCCGGCGCCCTCGATGCGCGCCCCCATGGCGTTGAGGCAAGCCGCGAGATCGGCCACTTCGGGTTCGCGCGCGGCGTTGAGGATTTCGGTTTCGCCCTTGGCCGTGGTCGCCGCCATCATGGCGGTTTCCGTCGCTCCGACCGATGGCGAGGGGAGCACGATGCGGGTGCCGGTCAATCCGTTCGGCGCTGAGGCAACGATCAGGCCGTTCTCGATGGCGATCCTGGCGCCGAGTGCGGCGAGTGCGGCGACATGCATGTCGACCGGCCGCGCGCCGATCGCGCAGCCGCCCGGCAGCGAAACCCGCGCATGGCCGAACCGCGCCAGCAACGGCGCCAGGACGAGCACCGTCGCCCGCATCTTCCGCACCGTGTCGTAGGACGTCTCCTTGGAGACGGCGGCACTGGTGTCGATGGTCGCGGCATGGGCGGACCGCGTCACGTCGGCGCCGTGAAGCCGTACCACACCGAGCATGTTTTCGACGTCGGTCACATCGGGCAGGTTGGTCAGTTCGAGCGGGTAGGGGCTGAGCAGCGAAGCCGCGATCTGCGGCAAAGCGGCATTCTTGGCGCCCGATATGGTGACCGCGCCTTGCAGTCTCTGTCCGCCGACGATCCGCAATCTGTCCATGACTGAAACCTTGATGATGAGGGCCACGCCCGGGATCTGCCTGGGAAAGCCTGCTCCGAATCCCGGATATTGATCCGGGTCGAGTTGAGAATTAATTCTGCGTTCTTGGCTGTCAATCGAAATTGGAATAATTTATTCCTCGTCTTGCAAGTCTGAACAGCGAGGAATTCCCGTGTCCGTCCTAAGCAGGATCAATGCGAAGCTCGACGGCATGGCGCCCGGCGATCGCGAGATCGGCCGGTACATCGTCGACAATCCCGACCAGATGCTGCGCCTGTCGACGGCGGCGCTCGCGGCCGAGATCGGCCGCAGCCAGTCGAGCGTCGTCAAGTTCAGCCAGAAGCTCGGCTATGCCAGCTACCAGGAGCTCAAGCTCGCCGTCAGCGAGGCCAAGGCGCAGGACTGGCAGGTGCCGGCCGGTGTCATCCATGGTTCGATCGAGGTCGGCGACAACTTTCCGGTCATCCTGAAGAAGCTGATCGGCAGCAAGCTGCTGTCGATGCAGCAGACCGTCGCCGCCAACAGCGAGCGCGTCATCTCGCGGACGCTGGAACTGCTGGATGGCGCGCGCCGCATCCATCTGGTCGGCGTCGGCGCCTCCTCGCTGGTGGCGCGCGACTTCTCCTACAAGCTGATGAAGCTCGGCCGCAATGTGCTGCACGACAGCGACAGCCACATCCAGATGGCCAATGCCGCGACGCTCGGGCCTGGCGACGTGCTGTTCGCGATCTCCTATTCCGGCGCCAGCATCGAAACCTTGCGCATCGCCGAACTTGCAGCCAAGCGCGGAACAATGGTGATCGCCGTCACCGGCCTGCACGACAATCCGCTGAGCCGGGTCGCCGACATCCGCCTCTACACCATCGCCGACGAGGAGCGAGCGCGCTCCTCCTCCATCACCGCGCGCGACGCGCAGCTCACACTAACCGACCTGTTGTTCATCCTGTTGGTGCAGAGGCAGCCCGACGCCAACGACTATGTCCACAACAGCGAGGCGGCGGTCTCGGTGCTGAAGGCCGGATGATCGCCGTAAACACTCAGACGCTTTCGAGATAGGTCTCGATCTCGAAGTCGCTGACGTTGAGGGCAAAGGTGTTCAACTCCTGGCGTTTGCAGGCGACAAAAGAGTCGCGCAGGATCGCCGGGAAGATCTCCGCCACATGCGTTCCACCTTCGAAAGTGGCGATCGCGGAGGCCCAGTCCGGCGGTAGCTTGGCTGGCGCCGCGCCTTGGCCATCGCTCCCGGTAGGCTCGCCCGGCGACATCTGTCTTTCGATGCCGATCAGGGCTGCTCCCAATATGGCGGCAAGCACCAGATAGGGATTGGCATCCGCCCCCGACACGCGATGCTCGATGCGGCGCGCCCCGGTCGGGCCGCCGGGAATGCGGATCGCGACCATGCGGTTCTCGTAACCCCAGGCGACCGCGGTCGGTGCATAGGAGCGCGGGCGAAGGCGGCGATACGAATTGAAGTGCGGTGCGAAGACCAGCGTGCTCTCGGCCATCGCCGCCAGCAGCCCGCCGACCGCGTTGCGCATGGTTTCGGAGCCCTGATCAGTGCCGTCGTCGAACACGTTGCGACCGTCGGCGTCGACCAGGCTGAAATGGACGTGAAAGCCGTTGCCGGCCCGGTCGCCATAGGGCTTGGCCATGAAGCAGGCGGCAAAGCCATGCTTGCGGGCAATGCCCTTCACCGTGCGTTTGAACAACACCGCATCGTCGGCCGCCCGCAGGGCGTCCGCGACATGGTTGAGGTTGATCTCGAACTGGCCGACGCCGTTTTCGGCAATCGCCGTGTCGACGGGAATGCCTTGCGCCCGGCAGGCCTCGTAGACGTCGTGGATGAAGGCCTCGAAATCGTCGATCTCGTCGATCGACAATGCCGCGTCGGAATCGAGACGCCGCCCGGTGACCGGCGAGACAGGTCCGACCGGCCGCTGCGACTGCGGATCAACCAGATAGAATTCAAGTTCTGTCGCCGCGACCGGGGTCAGGCCGAGCGCCTTGTAACGGTCGAGGATACGGGCCAGCGCGCGCCGGGGATCGCCGAGATAGGGCGCTCCGCTCTCGTCGGCGAGCCAGAGCGGGACGAGCGCCGTCGGATGCGCCGTCCATTCCACCGGCAGAATGCCGCGTCCCGTCCATTGGCAAAGGCCATCGGCATCGCCGGTCGAGAAGACCAGGCTATTGCCTTCGATGTCCTCGCCCCAGACATCGAGCCCGATCAGCGAATAGGGCATGCGCAGCTTGCCCTCCAGCGCCTTGCGGGCCTGCTCGACCGGGATGCGCTTTCCCCGCATGATGCCGTTGAGGTCGCACACTGCGGCCCTCAGGCTCTGGATGTCGTTTCGGCTCTCGAGCCAGCTCAGAACGTCCGCAATTGCATCGCTCAATTTCCGTTACCTCTGGTTCCCTGCGGTGCCGCGCCTGAGGCGGCCACCCTATTTCACGACAAGACGGCTGATGAGTTCATGAAGACATCTCCGACATCAGTCGGAAGAATTTCCCTCATTTTTCAGATCATTAGCCGGGATATCGGGAGGCATTTCAGGAACCAATTGCGCGATCTGCGATCGCAACATAGCGGCAAGGCAAGGGAAAGCCAAGTGGCATCTGGTGACGGGTCCAGGAGACACCGGTCTAGCTCCTCGCTTCCGGAAACCTGGCCTGCCGCAGGATATGCGCGGCGCCCTCGTCGATGTCGCGAACGATGGCCACGCGCGCCCGCGCGCCGTCCTGTGCCTCGATCGCCGCGACGACTTCCTCGTGATAGTCGATGTCCAGAATGGAGGAGAGGTCGTCCTCGAACCCCATGGCGAGGTTTCGGAGAAACGGGCCGACCTGCATCCACACCGTCTCGATCAGGAAGATCATCTGCTCGTTGCCGCAATGACGATAGATCGAGAATTTGAAATCGTGGTTCTTCCTGAGATAGTCGCCGATGTCGCCCTTGCGGGCGGCCAGGGTCAATTCCGCGCAATGGCGTCGGATCGCCCGCAGATTGTTGCCGTTGATCAGTTTTGTCGCAAGCTCGGTCGCCGGGCCTTCGAGGATCGTGCGCACGGCGGTCAACTGCGAGAACCTTTCGGCCGAGATCACCGGCACCTCGACGCTGCCGTTCGGCATCGGGGTCAGCGCCCGCAAGGCCTGCAACCGCATGAAGGCACTGCGCACCGGCATGTCGCTGGTGCCCAGTTCCCTGGCGAGCTTGCGCGAGGTCAGCTTCTGGCCGGGCAGGAATTGCCCTGACATCAAAGCCCGCACGAGCTCCAGATAGACCTTCTCGTGCAAGGGCACGGTGTCGACGGCGGTCAAACCGAAATGTGTTCTGTCGGCCATTGGCGGGGGCGTTGCTTCATGCGTTCTGAAATTGACCTGACGACACGCGCCGCGGACAAACCTTGAGCCGGGCACGGCGGGAACACCCAAGCCGCCGATTGATCATGCATGATAGACGCTTCGGTCGTTGCGCGGCAAGCCAACTGCCCCAACCGGCGCGGTGCGGTGGGTTGCCTTCCTTTCCGGGCTATCGATCCGCGGCCTGCCGGCTCTTTTCCGCCGCCAGATGCGTCAGCAAATTCTTGGTGATCCGGCCGACGTCGTTCATGGCATCGCCCGCCGGCAAGGCGCCGCACCAGGCGACCGAACTCGCGCAGAAGATCAGGCCGCCCGAAGACAGATGGCGCAGCGTCATCTCCGCGCAGCGGCGGCCGTCGCGCTCGCTTTCACCTCCCTCGTACCAACGGGTGGCATCATGGACGAAGCTGTCCGGGAAGCCGGTCGCGCGGGCAATGACCATGGTGTCGGGGGACGTGCCCAGATGCGGATCGGTGGCATCGACTTCGTAGCCGGCGGCGCCGCCAAGCACGATGCCCTCGTCGCCGAAGGTCTCGCTGGTGACGCCGTCGAACAACCACGCGGCCGAGGGTTGATGGCTTTCCGGCGTGCGTGTGAAGGGTCGCGCGCCGTCAAAACCCATCAGCGAGATCGCGACGCCGGTCAGCGAGAATTCACCGCGCCCACTGGCGCGCAGATCGCCGCCCGGCTGGTTGGTGATCGACAGTGACTGTTCGGCGATGGGGCCGTCCCAGGTCCGACCCGCCTCGAGCGGCGAGCGGCGCAGTTCCATCAGATCGTCCTTGAATGCGACCTTGCCGGCAAAGCCATTGCCGCCGAGATAGGCGATGCCGCCGCCCGCCGCCGCGAACTGGCGCAGCGCATGCTCCATCTCGACCGACATATATTCGGGATGGCTGCCGGTGATGACAGCCTGATAATCCTGCAGGCCGGCAAGGCCCCGCTCATGCAGATCGCGGTCGGTGATGAGATCGAAGGCAATGCCGTTGCTGTGGCAGAAGCGCAGAAAGTGCAGGTCGACCGGCAGATTGTGCGGGCAGCCGCACAGCGGATAATTGTAGTCGTCGCGCAGCGTCGCCTTCGGCTTCCTGGTGGAACAGATAGACACGCCGCTGAGATCGCTGTGGTAGTCGTAGAGCGACTTCAGATTGTTGTCGATCGCGAAGCGATGGCCGCGATCCTCGCACATCCATTCGTAGAGATGCGCTGGCAGGAATTCATCGGCATAGGCGAGATAGGTGGCCGTCGGCACCAGGAACAACAGCGGCGCCCGGCGCACCGACGAAGTGATGAAGAAGACGACGCGCTCCGATCCTTCATCGTGACCGACCTCGAAGGCATAGACTCCGGCCGGCGCCTCGGCGGGAACCTGTAACTGGTAGGAGGCGGGCCACTGCAACGCGCCCATGTCGTCGTCGTGGCAATGCACGGCGTCGTAATGCGCCGGCACCAGGCGGGGGTCGAAACTCGACCCGTCCCAGCGCCGCGAGGTCATGCAGAAAGCGGGCTGGTTGATCGTTTCCAGCAAGAGGACGCGATCGGCGCCTGTCGAAGAGAGCGGGCCGCTCGGCAGCAGGGTGGGAAACGCCCAGGCGATGCGACCGGCCGCGGTTCGCAGCGCGATTGCCGAGAACTTGGCGTTGAGCGACCTCAGGTCGTTTGCCGCGCTGGTCCCGAAGACCATGTCTCCGGACAGGGGCCGCCAGGGCAGGTCGAATTGACGATGCAGGCGAAACGGCGACAGGAGATCGTCCGAGCCGATGCGCAACACGGTCACGCCGTCGTTTGACGAAATCTCGACCATGAGCCAGGTGTTTGCCGGCAAGGCCACGTCGGTTTCGAGCGGCTTGCCGTCGTGGCCTGACGTCAGCCGCCCGTCCTGCAAGCCCAGGCGCAGGTTTCCGCTCTCGAACAGCACGCGGGCGCCATCGTTGCGCGTCAAATACACTTCGAAGGCGACGCCTTCGATCTCGGTGGCCTTGCCCAGTTCCGCCGCCGCGATCTTCAGGAAGGATCCGTGATCGAAATCGCGGTGGGACACGGCATTTCCCGTCGGCTCGACGCGCCAGCCCATCGGCTCGGCCGCGGGAGTATCGAGCCGCACGACGTGCACGTCGCGTAGCTGCCGCGACGACGAGACATGAAGGGCGACCGGTGTTCCGGCCGCTGTATGCCAGGGAACGGTGTAGCCTGAGACGGCCATGGCGCCGTGATCGACGGGGCGTTTCATCGCCGCGAAAGTCCGCGCCGCCATCCCGGCTGACGCAATCTCATGGCTGGCAAACTGGACAACTCTTTCATGCCTTTTTGGGTTCTGGAAGGGAGATATACCCCTCCAGCTTTGATTGATGTCGAACTCCGCAGAGATCTCGTCCTGGCCATTGAGACGATCGGCAAAGGCGGGCTCCGCCCGGCCATCGCCAGGCATCCGTCGTGGCGCCTGATCCGCGACGACAGTATCGCGATCACCCGGGACCGGACAATCGCGTTCTCGCAGGTCGGCCTCTTCATCACAAAACTTGACCCTCACACACTTGCACGTGCGGCCGCTCTCTGGCTCTTTGGGGTACCCATCCGAACGGACTGATTCGCGTCATGCCGCTCGATTGCAATGTCCTACGGGCAGTCTGCTTGTGGGTCGTGAAGCGCACGCAATTGGCGAAGGAGAAGCAGGCATGGCCGAGTTCAAGAAGCCGGAAATCTCCGAGATGAGACCCAAGATCACCGTTATCGGCGTCGGCGGCGGTGGCGGCAACGCGATCAACAACATGATCGTGGAACAGCTTCAGGGAACCGAGTTCATTGCCGCCAACACCGATGCCCAGGCGCTGACCATGTCGAAGGCGACACGGCTGATCCAGCTTGGCGCGCACGTCACGGAAGGCCTCGGCGCCGGCTCGTTGCCCGAGATTGGGCGTGCCGCGGCCGAGGAATCGCTTGACGAGATCATGGATCATCTGGCCGGCACCCATATGTGTTTCGTCACCGCCGGCATGGGCGGCGGCACCGGAACCGGTGCTGCTCCTATCATCGCCCAGGCGGCGCGCAAGGCCGGCATCCTCACGGTCGGCGTCGTCACCAAGCCGTTCACCTTCGAGGGCAGGCGCCGCATGCAGATGGCCGAAGAGGGCATCGAGCGGCTGCGCGAGGCCGCCGACACGGTGATCGTGATTCCCAACCAGAACCTGTTCCGCATCGCCGATGCCAAGACCACCTTCGCCGACGCTTTCGTGATCGCCGACCGGGTGCTTTATTCCGGCGTCAGCTGCATCACCGACCTCATCGTCAAGGAAGGCCTGATCAACCTCGACTTCGCCGACGTCAAATCGGTGATGCGCGGCATGGGCCGCGCCATGATGGGAACCGGCGAGGCGTCCGGCGACGGCCGTGCGATGAAGGCGGCGGAAGCCGCGATCGCCAACCCGCTGCTCGACGAAATGTCCATGAAGGGCGCCAAGGGCGTCCTGGTGTCGATATCGGGCGGCAGGGACATGACCCTGTTCGAGGTCGACGAGGCGGCCACCCGCATTCGCGAGGAAGTCTACGAGGACGCCGACATCATCGTCGGCGCCATCTTCGACAAGAGCATGGAAGGCCGCTTCAGGGTCTCGGTGGTGGCGACGGGGCTCGATCGTTCGCTGGCCGAGGCGGAGGTCCATGCCGATATGGCGCGTGACCATCCAGGCCACGCGCCGACACGAATCCTCCAATAGAATTTATTGGCGGGTCTCGCCAATATCGCCTTTTTGCGTGCGCAGCGGGCTGGTAGAGACAATCGGCACGCAGCGCCTGTATTGATCTCCAGTCCGCCGCTGCTACAAGAATCCGTCACAGACGGCCATCTATACTGGCAACTGGCATTCGTTCTGGCGACCAGAGGCGCGGCTTGGAATTTGACTTGAAAACGATCGAGGCGCTTGCCCCTGACCAGGCATCGCTGAGCGCCGCTTCCAAGCTGACCAAACGATCGAACTGGCCACGCCTCGAAAAGAACGAAGCGCTGGCCCTTATGTGGGGCGAGTGTCAGGGATCCGGCTCCAATCCCTATCGTGTGGTCGTCGACACCGGCGATCATGGCTATAAATGCACGTGCCCGTCTCGGAAATTCCCCTGCAAGCACAGCCTGGCCTTGATGTGGATCGCCGCATCGGGCCGTTCTTCGCTGCGCAGCGACATCAACCGCGACGGAATCTCATCGAGACGGCCGGCAAGGGC
>NZ_RZSJ01000013.1:0-26358 GCF_003998025.1 Mesorhizobium sp. M8A.F.Ca.ET.021.01.1.1 | reverse complement strand
TGGGGGCACAAATTGCAGGGCCGGATGAACTCGAGTTCCGGATGCTGGAGCGCGACATTGTCGCTCATCGAGCATTCCGTCAGCAGCACGACGCGCGGCGGCTTTTGCCTTTCGACATAGTCGGACATGGCAGCGGTCGACCCGGAAAAATCGGCTACGGCCACCACGTCAGGCGGGCATTCGGGATGCGCGAGCACCGTTACGCCCGGATGAGTTTCACGCAACTCGCGGATGTCGGCAGGCGTGAAGCGCTCATGCACTTCGCAATGCCCTTTCCAGGCGATGATCTGCACGTCGGTCTGGGCGGCGATGTTCTGGGCCAGATACTCGTCCGGCAGCATGATCACCCGGGGAACGCCCAGCGACTCCACAACGGCCTTCGCATTGCCCGAGGTACAGCAGATATCGGACTCGGCCTTCACTGCGGCCGACGTGTTGACGTAGGTAACGACCGGCACGCCGGGATAGCGTTGCCGCAGCAGCCGGATGTCCTCGGCGGCAATCGAGTCCGCCAGCGAGCAGCCGGCCGCAAGATCGGGAATCAGCACCGTCTTTTGCGGATTGAGCAGCTTTGCCGTCTCGGCCATGAAATGCACGCCGGCCAGCACAATGACATCCGCTTCAACCGTCATTGCCTTGCGGGCGAGCGCCAGGCTGTCGCCGACGATGTCGGCGACACAGTGGAAGATCTCCGGTGTCTGATAATTGTGCGCCAGGACGACCGCATTGCGCTCGCGCTTCAGCGCGAGGATGGCGTCTATGTCGTCGCTGAACGCCGGCCATTCGATCGGGGGGATTACGCGCCGAACGCGGTCGTACAGGGACGCGCCCGAAGGTAGCATCGCGCTCATCGAGCTCTCCGGTTATACCTACCTGAATATAAGGCGCATATATTCGTAGTGAGTATAAGCGGTCAACCCCGCGCGAGCGGCAATTTTGCCCCGGCGAGCTCCCCCTCTTCGAGCACGGCGTGGCGGAAGCGATAAAGCTTCGCCGGCCGGCCCCCTGTCTCCGCGCTAGTTTCGCCAGTTTCTTCGACCAGTTCGTGCTGCTCGATGAGGCGACGAAAGTTCGGCTTGTGGACGAGCCTGCCGGCAAGCGCCTCCACGGTGCGCTGCAGCTGATGAAGCGTAAAAGCCGGCGGCATCAGTTCGAAGACGACCGGCCGGTACTTGATCTTGGAGCGCAGCCGCGCAATGCCCGTTGCGAGGATGCGACGATGATCGGAAACCATGGGCTTGCCGCGAACCGGCAGGGGGAGGACCGAACCGCGCACCGCCTCTTCCACAAGGGCTGCTTCATAAAGCAGCTCGTAGCGCTTGAGTGCGAGATCCTCGTTCCACGGGCGTTCGTCGAAGCCGAAGGCGATTGCCGCGCCTTCCGCGCTCGAGGCGCGTCGCGTTGTCGTCCGCGCTCTCCGCCCACTCGCTCAGGCGAGGCCGCAGGACGTCCGACACCATCGGTGGAGTTCCGGCACGGTGATCCTCCCATGGAAAATAGTCGTACCAGCTTCGCCAGCCGGACCTGGACGGAGCGGTCGCATGTTCCTTACGGGTGAGTGCGAGATAGCTGATGGAGATGACTCGCCGCTCAAGCTCGGTGCCGGCTCGGTCCCGATCGGCAAAGGTGTAGAGCTGCTCGATATATCCCAGTGGGTGGCCGGTCTGTTCCTCGACCCACGTTCTCAAACCGGACTGCAGCGATCGGTGCTCGAGCGCAAGCGGGCCGGAGGGCAAAGTGTCAGTCTGTCCGATGGTGAGGACACACGGTTCATTCTCGTTCACCGCGACGACGACCGCGGTCAGGTCGACCTTAGCCGTGTCGGCCTTGGCTCTGCGCCCGCCTTTTGTAGTCCCTTTTGCGCGATCGCTCATGATCTCTGATGTGCTTGGGTAAGCCAAGAAGTAGCTGAACCGATTGAATTTTGTTCTCACCAATAACCGTCAGCGCGTCAACTCACGTGCGTGGCAAATTAGTTCTTCGCACCTGCACAAAAATATGCCACACGCGACACCGCACGATTGTTGACGCAAGGGAAGGAGCCCTCTTTGAGTGTGGTTGCTGATACAAGGGCGGTAACGCCGCCGGATATTCGTGCGCGAAAGGGTGGGACGCCGATCGTCTGCCTTACCGCCTACACGACCCCGGTTGCCCGACTGGTCGATCCCCGTTGTTGCGATGTGGTGCTGGGCGCGGCTGTATTCGCTCCCGCGCAGCCGAACTGAAGTGGATCGCTGCTTCTCGGCTCTCGCCGTTCCATCCTCGAAAACTCTTGGCTCGTTGCCACTGGGCTGGTGAGGGAAGAAGTCGTTGCTGTGGGCCAGCGTAGTCCAGTTATGCTCCTCCTGCCAGCGCTAACACGGCGAGGGGTCGCGGACCCGCACTGTTCTAAAGGGGTCAATGATGGGGAACATAAGACGTCGAGTGCTCGGCTTTGCGAGCGGGGCCCGTCGGTCGCTCGATCAAAAGCGTCAATTGAGGTGGAAGCTCTCCCTCGTGCAGGAGGAGGACCCTTTCGTCTAGGTGCCTATCCTCTGTCGTGAGGCGATGGTTGAGGCGAAGGTAGTCGGTCCAGGTCGGCGTGCGGAATGTCTCTGTCCACTGCATAGGCTTCTGAAGGTTGCGCTGGAGAGTCCAGTGTCGAGCACCGACGCGGCTGTGTACATGCCGCCGCTCGCGCATGAGGTCCAGGAAAGCATCGACGTTTTCGGCGGGTATCAGATATTCGACTTTGACGACGATGGGACCGCTTCTTGGCTTGAGATTGAGGGCGACTGCCGGGGTGTCGAATTGCTCTAGAGGATCGGGCTCGGAGTCGTGGCGCTCGCGAAGAGGAAACAGGACGCCGGCCGCAGCGACGAGCAACAGAGCACCAGCAGAACCCTCCAGCGCCCAGGCCAGGGAATGGTTCTGGGCCACCGTGCCCCACACCCAACTGCCAGCCGCGATGCCGCCGTCTATCAACGCATAATAGATCGAGATGGTGCGCCCCACGACCCAGCGCGGGCTTGCCAGCTGCACGCTCACGCCAACCCCGGACCAGGCCGTGACCCAACCCGCGCCGCCCAAAGCGAGCGCGATTGCCGCCACTGCAATCGAGGAGGTCAATGCAAGGGAGAGGGAGCACGCCGCGCAGGCGATGCAGGCGAGCGTCATCAGCCGTTCTTGAGACAAACGCCTTCTGAATACGCCGTTGGAGACGCCGGCGAAGACAGCGCCTGTCCCGAAGCCGGCCATGAGGGCGCCATAGGCCAGCGGTCCTCCTCCCAGCTGATCCCGGACGACCAGGGGCAGCAGCGCGAGTATGCCGATGCCCGCCAAGCCAAAGAGGGTTCCGCGAGCGATCGCCGTCTTGATTTCCGAAGACATCGCCGTGAAGCGCAGCCCGTCATAGATCGCCGTGCTCATCGGCTCACGCGGCAGAGGCGAAGAACGAACCTTCCATTTGCAGCGCCATATGGTCCCCAGAGGTACCAGATATGTGAGTGTGGTCACGGCGAGAGCCGTCACAAGCCCGAACGAGGCAACCAGGATGCCGCCGAGCGCCGGGCCCACGGTCCGGACAGTGTTGAAGCCGACGGAGAGGAGGGTGACGGCAGCGGGAACATCGCGTCGGTCTACCATATCGCCAACCGAGGCTTGCCATGCGGGATCGTTGATGGCACCGCCACATGCGATCAAGAAGCTGAAGCCGAGGATCATCCAAGGGTCTACAAAGCCCAGCGCTACAGAGGTGGCCAGCATCGCAGATGCTATGACCATAATGCACCGGCCGGCGAACATGACCTTGCGGCGGTTGAAATTGTCGGCGATGGCCCCGACGAAGACAGAAAGAATGAAGGCGGGCAGCGTCGATGACGCCGGTACCAGCGCGACCATAAGATCGGAAGTCGAGATCGTCGCCATCAGCCAGCTGATGGCAACAGTCTGCATCAACCAGCCCAGGCTGGAAACCTGCGTGGCGAGCCAGATCGAACGAAAGGTCGGATTCCTGAGCGGCGCAAAAGCCGTTCGCGAACCTGGGTCCTCGTCTGCGCCCTCCGCCCCGTTCATTCGGCAGCGTTCGCCTCCGTCTAATGGTTCGCACAGGCTCGCTTGCGCGGAGGTCGAAGCATGCATCCTCGCGCAAGTGCAGACGGTTTCATGCAGTTAAGTGTACTTGCCGGACCAGAGTTCGAAACGCCGCAGGTACGCAGCTTGCTGCAGGCTAGCAACTTCATTCAATCAAGGATCAATCATGTAGCAGCTTGCGTCAAATGCAGTTTCCATATTGTCGCCATCTAGCACCGAGATGACTGCAGGCTTCCTGCCGTAAGGCGGCCGCGCGCGGACCTGCACGGTGTCCATCCCTTCTTGCGCCAGGAGTAGAAGGTTACGTCGTGACTCCCCACCTGCGGCACAGATTCGGTGCCGACGGTATGCAAGGAGGCGGACCCAACAAGCAGGAGAGACCCTGACAGTTGCCTGACATCGCTTGCATGCTGTCCTAGCCGCCGCGCGATCTCATTCACTCCGACGGCCTTTCACTCGCGCCAACGACCATCAGCAGATTTAAGGCGCGTTGCACTTTGTTAACCCACGGGCTCGGTCACGGCCGCTCGGGGGATATTTGACAGACTTCATGGATGACTCCTCCGCTCCACTTGACAAGTGTTCACACCCCTGTCAGCTTCTAAACGTAATTGCAACACCATTGCATTATTTGCAACACGGACGAGGTTTAGATGTCCCGAGGTGAACCGCTGCGGCTAGAGCGACTTTGTAAGCAATACGGCACCGTCCGAGCCGTTAGTGATATTTCGGTCCAGATCGAGGCTGGCGAGTTTGTCTCGTTTCTTGGCCCAAGCGGATCCGGGAAAACGACAACGTTGATGATGGTTGCGGGTTTTGAAACGCCAAGCGCCGGCCAAATTTTTGTCGGTGCTCGACCAATAACGAGGCTACCAGTCCACAGGCGCAACATCGGAGTTGTATTCCAGAACTACGCGCTATTTCCTCATCTCTCCGTTTTCGAGAACGTGGCGTTTGCGTTGAAGATGCGCGGAATATCCGGCTACGACATTCGAGCCGGTGTCGCCGCGGCACTCGATCTTGTTCAGCTCGGTGAATATGGGGGCCGCATGCCTCACGAGCTGTCCGGCGGTCAACAGCAGCGGGTTGCACTGGCGCGTGCGCTTGTGTTCCGCCCAGGTGTAATTCTAATGGATGAACCGCTTGGTGCGCTTGATAAGCAACTTCGAGAGCACATGCAGCTCGAACTGAAGCGCCTACAAAAATCTCTTGGAACAACAATGGTGTTCGTCACCCACGACCAGAGTGAAGCGCTCACCATGTCCGACCGAATCGTGGTGATGAATGAGGGCAAGGTCGAACAGATTGGTACGCCGGAAGAGATATATGAGACGCCGGAAACCCGCTTTGTTGCGAGCTTCATTGGCGAATCGAACTTCCTCGACGCTCGTCTTGTTGGAAAGACAGATCACGGTCCCCTCCTCGATGTCGCTGGCCTGCAGGTTCGAGCGACATGGCAGGGAGCCGAGGACCAGGTGATGGGACCCGTGAGCCTCATGGTCCGACCCGAGAAGATCGTCCCTCTCGCAGCAGGCGCGTGCGCTGACAACGAATTCGAGGGTGTGATCCAAGAGTCTATTTACCGCGGAAACATCGTCAAGTGCCAAGTACGCCTACGTGCGGCCCTTTCCGTAGTTCTCACTGTAGCCGTAGCTTATCGCGCCTCCTCTCCACGGTTCAAAGTCGGTGAGAAAGTGCGAATTGGCTGGGACGCGCGGGATGGACGCCTTCTTTCTGTGAAGGCGAACGGCCCGAGACAAGGTGTACCCGACCATCTCGAAGCTGAGGCGGCTTCGTTGCACGTGACCTCGGCCGCAGATCGCATTCCGATATGGTCTTCATAAGGGAGAGAGCTCATGAGGCGCTACATTAACTCCAGTCGGCCGACGCGACGTCAGGCCCTAATAGGACTCAGCGGAGCGGCGCTGGTGCTTGGCGCCCCAAGCATTTTGCGAGCGCAAGAGTCGACCCTGGTGGTCGTTTCCGGTGGCGGATCGTATGAGGAGGCGTTCCGCAAAGCCGTAGTTGATCCCTTCCAGAGTGAGACAGGCATCAAGGTGACTTATGTGTCTCCGGCTGACGCGGCGAAGCTTAAGGCGCAAGTCGATAGCAGCAATGTGCAATGGGATGTGGTGGAGATATCCGGCCCTGCGTTTAGATCAGATGCAGACAAGTATGTCGAAGAAATCGATTATGGGGCATTCGATAAGGAAACGTTGGATAACCTTGTTCCTGAGGCAAAGACAAAATATGCCGTGGGCTCGTACGTGTTCAGCACCGTGATGGCATTCTCCACGGCCGATTACCCGGCCGACAAGCCGCGCCCCCGCTCATGGACTGAGTTCTGGGACGTCAGCGCGTTTCCGGGGCCTCGCTCCCTCAGAGAACGGACGGTCGAATTTGCGTTGCTGGCAGCCGGAGTTCCGAAGGACAAGCTGTACCCAATCGACTTCGACCAGGCATTCGCGTCTCTCGATCGCATCAAACCGCACATAACGAAATTCTGGAGCGTGGGCGCCGAACCAGGTCAGCTCCTATCGGATCGTCAGGTTGCGATGTCCTCGGCATGGAATGGCCGAATGCAAATCCTTAAGGAGCAGGGCGCTGGCGTTGATTACCTGTGGAACGAAGGGATGCTTAGCCCGCTGCATTGGGTCGTTCCGAAGGGCACGAAAAACCGGGCTGCGGCCATGCGGTTTGTCGCCTACCAGGCTTCCGCGCAGGCGCAAGCTCGTCTCAACAATCTCATCTTTTATGGTCCGCTCAATCGGGCTGCCTTTAATTACATTGAGCCCAGTGTGGCCGCCAAACTGCCGACCGCGCCCGAGAACATTGACAAGCAATTCTTCTACGATCCGGCCTACTGGGAAGCCCAATCCTCCTCGGGCAAAACTAATACCGAAGTGCTCGTGGAGCGCTGGACCCAATGGGTGGCCAGCTAATGGCCACTTTATACCAGACCGTCAGAGCGGCCATCGCGTGGCCCCTACACAATCGCGAAGCCACGCTCTTGCTTGCTCCAATGGCACTTCTGCTCGGGATCTTCTTTTTCGTCCCGCTCGCTGGTCTCCTCTCTCTCAGTCTGTTCGATCCTGGACCGACGCTCGCACACTTCCAAGAGTTCTTGGGTGATCGAACGAACTGGATCATCCTCAGTCACACCTTCGAGCTGGCAATAACAGTTACGCTGCTTTGCCTTCTAATGGGGTATCCACTCGCCTTCTGGATCGTTGCGGCCCGCACCTGGGTCGCCAGAGCGCTATTGCTTGCAGTAGTGTTGCCGTTCTTTACGAGCTACCTCGTGCGTACCTATGCATGGATGGTGATCCTTGGGCGCTTTGGCGTTATTAACCAACTTCTAATGGACTTCGGCATCACCGAACGACCTATCGACCTGATCTACAATAAGTTCAGTGTGCTCATAGCGATGGTCTATATCCTCATGCCGTTTACGGTTTTGGTGCTCATCAGCGTAATGAGAGGGATTCCATCCAGTCTGACTCGCGCTGCCGCCTCCCTCGGAGCCTCTGCGCCCCAGAATTTTTGGCGCGTGTTCTTTCCTTTGAGCTTACCGGGCGTGATCGCGGCCGGGCTGCTGGTCTTTGTGTTCGCTCTGGGGTTCTACATCACTCCCGCGCTGCTCGGCGGCCCGAACACAATCCTATTGCCGATGCAAATCGACATTTATGCAAACGTGACGCTGAATTGGCCACTCGCAGCCGCTGCCGCTACCGTGCTGCTCTCGATCACGCTGGTGGTCTATACAATTTCCAATCATTTCGTCGGTATCGATAGCTTGCTCGGATCTCAGCACGGGGCTGCCCAATCGGCTGGCACACCCGTTCGTCGTTCAACCACCGCTTACGTCCAACTTGTTGACCTCGCTACGGCCCTGGTGCGGGCGGTCGCTCACAGCCTTCGGGTTCCGGCCGGATTCGCCATAGGTTGTGAGCGTGCGGCTCTTGGTGGCAAGCTGCTACGCGGCTTCAGTCTGCTCGTTGCTGTGTTTCTGGTCAGTCCCATCCTGATCATTGTTCCGATCTCATTCAGTTCCTCGCGCTTCCTCGATTTCCCGCCCCCCGGCCTGTCGCTGCAATGGTATGAGGCATATTTTACAAGCCGCGCGTGGGTCTCCGCCACGCTGCAAAGTTTGGGCATTGCAACAGCTACCGCATTTGCAAGCCTTGCCATCGGGTCAGCGGCTGCGATGGCGCTCGTGCGCGGCAGTCCGCGGATGCGCCGTGTCGGATACCAGCTCTTGCTTGCACCGATGATCGTGCCGGTAATCGTCAGTGCGGTTGCCCTCTACTTCCTCTTTGCACGGTTGCAGCTCGTCAACACGAATCTCGCTCTGGTGATCGCACATACGATCGGCGCCGTTCCCTTAGTCGTGCTGATTGTCGCCGCAAGCCTACAGGCCCTGAACGTCCGCCTAGAGCACGCCGCCGCGAGTTTGGGGGCCTCGCGGATCGTCACGATTTGGAAAATCGTACTCCCGCTCATGCGTCCTGCGTTAATCGTCGCCGGATTCTTTGCCTTCCTGCATTCCTTCGATGAGTTGGTGCTGTCACTCTTCGTGAGCGGGCCGGACACTACCACCTTACCGATAAAGATGTGGTCGGGAATTCGGGAAGAGATCACGCCTACAATCGCTGCCGTTTCAAGTCTGCTGATCGCGTTGACAGTCGTTATGTATGCCGGCGTAGAGGTGGTCCGCCAGACGGGTGAACGGCGAAACAAATACAATGAGCTAGTCAACGATGAAGGAGCTTAAGACGGTGAGTGAGCCTGCGAATAACGGCATGGATTTCCCGGCGGAGGAGTATCGGGAGCGCCTACGGCGTACGCAAGAAGAGATGGCTAAGTATGATCTTCCCGTCTTACTGCTGCACCAACCAGAAAACATCAATTATCTAAGTGGCCTCGATCAAATTGGCTATTTCTCCTATCACGCTTTAGCAGTACCCAGCCGCGGCGACCCGGTGCTGATCGTGCGCGACATGGAAGTCCCCACGGCGCACAGCACCTCATGGGTCAAAAACCATGTGGTCTATGCAGATGCCGCTGATCCGCTCCCCGTTTGGCTCGACACGGCGCGAAGAGCCCTTGAAGGTCTTGGGTTGGCAGGCGGGCGCATCGGTCTGGATGAGCACTCATGGTTCTTGACGGTGGAGCGCTGGAAGATGCTGCAGGCGCTGCTGCCGAAGGCAACTCTGGTTGGAGAGCCCCGTATTGTCGACCACCTGCGCCTGATCAAATCGCCGCGGGAACTAGAACATCTGCGCGGCGCTGCGCGGCTAGTTGAAGTGGGTCTGCGGGCCGGCATCGAGGCTATCGCGCCTGGAGTCGCGGAGCGAGAACTCGCCGAGGCTGTGTCTAGCGCATTGGTGAAGGCGGGGGCAGCGTCGCTCGGCGGTATCATCACCTCCGGCGATCGAACAAGTCTCATACATGGAGGACTTTCGGACCGGCGCCTGGAACGTGGCGATCCTGTCTACTTTGAGCAAAACGGGGTCCACAAGAATTACTGGGCACGCTTGATGCGCACCGCTGTTGTCGGTCCGGCGAGCGCTGCGCAACAGCGTATCGCCGACACGATCATCCGCATCCAAGACGAGGCGATCGCATTGATGCGGCCGGGCACACCGGCCAGCGTGGTCGACCGAGCTTGCCGCGAGCCGCTTCTGGCATCTGGACTGCGCGAAACCTATACGAATCGTGCCGGCTATTCGCTTGGTCTTAATCATCGCCCGTCGGCCGGCGAATTTATCCGCGAATTCGTGCCTGGCGTCGAATGGGTCTTAGAGCCGGGAATGGTGTTTCATATGCTGATGATGGCAGCGGGGATGGGCTTCAGCGAGACGGTGCTGGTGACGGAAAAAGGCCCGGAACGCCTGACCACCATGGAGCGCAAGCTCTTCTCGCGTATATAAGCACTCCATTCAAGATGGCAAAGCACATGCGACCAGTCATAGGGATCGTCAGCAATTTCGACGTGGAAAAGGATGGTTACTTCTGTCTCGTCCACTATGTAAGCGCAATCGAAAAAGCCGGTGCGCTTCCAATCATCTTGCCGTATGTCAAAGAAGATGACGTGAGCGCGTTATTAGACCTCGTTTCTGGGCTCGTTCTTACTGGAGGTGGCGATTTTCCAACCGAACTTTACGGCGCGCCTCCGCACCCCGCTGTTCAACGGATGATCCCCGAGCGCGACGACTTCGAATTCGCGCTCGCCCGTTCAGCGTTCGATCGGCCCATGCCCGTTCTCGGCATCTGCCGAGGGATGCAGATTTTGAATGTTGTAGGCGGGGGTACGATCTATCCTCATACCTTAGATGAACTACAAAACGTAATCGATCATCGCGATGGCACCCCGTTGGATAAGACGGTTCACGAGGTTCAGTTGGAACGCGACACGCAGCTGTGGCGGCTCTGTGGAGCGCAATCATCGTCTTTCCGAGTAAACAGCTATCACCACCAGGCCATTAAACAGTTGGCTCCTGAATTCGTCGTTTCGGCGCGAGCTGACGATGGTGTCGTCGAGGCGATCGAGGCACCCGGCCGGCCATTCATGGTCGGCGTACAGTGGCACCCTGAGTGGATGTACGACAGTGAGCCCGCCTGTCGCAATTTGATCGATAACTTCGCAAGAGCCTGCAGTTCGATTGCAAGAGAACCTGCATGACGTGCGCCACCAGCACGCGCGTGCTGCCTCAGACGCAAAAAATTCCTTGAGGCGTTAACCGGCTGCGGCGCTAATAGCCGTCCCCCTGCACAACGTCAGCCTCCATTTTGGCAGGCATTTTATCGCCAAAGAAGCGGATATATTGGAGTATACCTCAGTGCGAGCCATATCTGAACTCGCCGAATTCGTTAGCAGCTATCCAGCAAGTGCACTGCCTGCGGCGACACGGCGTACAATTTCGTTGCTCATTTTAGATCTTATCGGTGCCACGGCTGCGGGCCTGCGATCGCCGTTAGCTGATGCTGCCAGAAAATCAGCACTGGAAGCCTATGGCGAGGGCCTGATCAGCATTTGGTTGACCGAGGATCGTTCTAGTGTGGTCGGCGCCGCGATGGCGAACAGCGCTGCGGCAAGCGCGCTGGATATCGACGACGGTCATCGTGGCGCAGCAGGTCACGCGGGTGCCGGCGTTATTCCCGCCGCCTTGGCAGTGGCTCAGGCTGTTGACGCGTCGGTCTCCGAGACCATGGTTGCAATTGCGCTCGGATATGAAATCGCCCTCCGAATCGCGAGCTCTCGGCCGGTTGCGGCAATCGATACGTATGCAACTGGACGCTGGGTCGGCTACGGGGCTGCGGCTGCAGCTAGCCGTCTCTTGGGTTTGAGTGCCACGGAAACCGCTCATGCGTTAGGTATTGCCGGATCCGAAGGACCAATCGTCTTCCTGACCACAACCTCGAAATTCGAGGGTAGCACGATCAAGGAAGGGATTCCGCCCGCCGTGGTTGCAGGTATCACCGCCGCCTATCGCGCGCGGGCAGCCGCAACTGGACCTCTCAATCTTCTCGATGACGACGATCGTTTCACCCGCCATCTCCTGACCCAAAATCTTGGGTCTTCATGGGAAATTCAAAAATGCTATCTTAAGCCGTATGCATGCTGTCGCTATATCCACGCAGCTATCGATGCGATACTAGCCATGCGTCGCGATGGGCAAGAGATCCGCAAGCTGCGCATAGAAACTTTCCCACAAGCGCTGCGCCTAGCAAACGAGCGCGCCCCCAGCACCTTGGAGGGGGCTCAATACAGCTTCTATTTTAGTTGCGCACTGGCCGCTTTGTACGGGCGGGAAGCCCTACGGCCTGTTCAACCTGAACGTCTCACTGACGTACGCATCATTGAGTTGGCCGGGCGTATTGAGCTTGAAGCGTCCTCCGATTTCGCTTCGGCGTTTCCAGCCGAAACGCCAGCCCGCGTTGTCATGGATCAAGGGAAAGGGCCGGAAGAAATGATTGTACGACACCCACTTGGGGATGTCCTGCGCCCTTTATCGGCCGATCAGATTTGGGAGAAATTCAAGGGCCTCAGCAGAGAGAACGTTCACCCGCGGTGGCAGGACGAGATCCTCTCGGCAATAGGCAACCTCGAAGCAGCAGGCCTTGGGCCTCTTCTGGCTGCTCTCTCTCGACGTGGCAGGCGATATGCCGAAGATGACGCCGCGCGTGAACTGGCCCGATCTTCCGAAGCGTTGCAGTGATTCGTCGAGACGGACGGGCAGGCACATCTCGGGTAACGCTATGCTATTGGTATCCAAACGGCCAAGGCCGCTATGGTCTCGGAAGATTTTCCTGGGGCGGGTTGGGGGAGTGTCATGTAGCCCTGCTCTCGTCGACGATATGTCGAAGATTGTCGATGCCGTCTGGATGAAGACGAGGACAGCTTCGCTTTATTCGGCTGCCAGATTGCCGCGTAGGCGCTCAGACCATCCTCTTGCGAGAACATCTCGGCTCGAGGAATTGCGTAAAAAGTTTTCGTCTCGCCCACGAGAAGCTCGATGTTGTGGAGACCTTTCCTAGTCTACACTTGACCGCCCCCCAAAAGCGTCCTGCCGTGATAATTTTCGCTTTGGCCGCGCTGTTTGCGGTGGGTTGCGGGACCCACGCCAAAGTGGGCCTGAAAGGCCCGTGAGAAATGACTGCGGTTGGAAAAGCCGGTGGCCAGCGCGACTTCGACGAGCGGCAGGTTTGACTGTTGGAGAATCTCGTCGGCCTTCTCCAACCGTAAAGACCGATAGAACTGCATCACGCTCTGTCCTAACTGTTCCGTTGCCAACCGCTCTAATTGCCGCATCCCAATACCACTCAAGTGTACCAGATCGCCCAGCTTCAGCGGGTCCGCAATGTGGCTTGTCATCAATTCCACCATGGCGACCAGAGCGGGATGGCGCAGATCGTACCTGCGTATTGGGTCCAATTGCTGAGGGGCCTCGGCCTGCCGGACGCCGGTATGGATGAACCAATCGCTGACCGCACGGGCCAATTCCACACCGTGATCTGAAGCGATCAGCGCATGGGTCATGTCTAGGGGGGCCATGCCGCCCGCGCAGGTGAAGCGGTCACGATCGATGACGAACAGCCGCCGTTCGATGAGTGCGTCGGGATACGTCTCCCGCATTGCATCAATGTGCTGCCAGTGAATTGTAAACCGGCGTGACGACATCACACCCGCTGCCGCCAGGATTGCCGCTCCGCCTGAGATTCCGCCCAAAGGCACTCCCGACCGGGCGAGACGGCGCAGCCAAGCGAGGATCCTGTCGTCTCGATAGGTGAGGGGGTTGCCGCCGGCGACGACGAAGAGAATATCGAAATCAGTGCCTGCTTGTGAAACAGGTTCGGTCTCGAACGCACCCGAGACGGAACTGCGCATCCACCCGCCCTTGGCCGACATGAAGTTCAGATCGTAAAGAACCCGCCCGCTAAGCAGGTTGGCGGCGCGCAGCGGCTCGACCGCGGAGGCTGCGGACATCAGGGCATAGCCTTCGATCAGCAGGAAACCGTATCGCCGCGGGCTGCCGTGATTCCCGTCAATCATCCCGTTGAAAATCCTATCATCCACATCGTTCGCACATGTCCGGCAAAAGCACACATGAGTCAATTTTGAAAACACCTCGCTGCCCTTGCCGTGACATAGTCTCGGCAGTCCAAGGAGTCCTTGATATGAAGTTTTCCGGCTTCCGCGTCTTTGCTGAAGCGCTCAAGGGTCACACCGGGTGGCGGCCGCTCTGGCGCAATCCCGATCCAAAGCCTTCCTACGACTATTTGATTGTCGGCGGAGGCGGCCACGGCTTGGCCACAGCGTATTATCTGGCCAAGACCTTCGGACGATCGCGTATCGCCGTGCTGGAGAAAGGTTGGCTCGGATCCGGGAATGTCGGGCGGAACACGACGATCATCCGCTCGAACTACCTGCTTGCCGGCAATGAGCCCTTCTATGAGTTCTCGATGAAGCTCTGGGAAGGACTGGAGCAGGAGCTCAACTTCAACGCAATGGTTTCCCAGCGCGGCATCATCAACCTTTTTCATACGGATGCGCAGCGCGATGCCTTTCGCCGCCGCGGCAATGCCATGATGCTGGCGGGGGCGGGCGCACGGCTGCTGGGTCGGGAGGAACTGCGCGCCATGGTTCCGTTCCTGAATTACGACAACGCGCGCTTCCCGATCAAAGGCGGCCTGATGCAGGCGCGTGCCGGCACCGCGCGGCACGACGGCGTGGCCTGGGGCTATGCCCGCGGCGGCGACAGCCATGGCGTGGACCTGATCCAGAATTGCGAGGTGACCGGTTTCCGGCTCGATCGCGGCAAGGTGCGTGGCGTGGAGACATCGCGTGGCTATATCGCCGCCGACAAGGTCGGGGTGGCGGTGGCGGGCTCATCGAGCCGGGTCATGGCAATGGCTGGAATGCGGCTTCCGATCGAAAGCCATGTCTTGCAGGCTTTCGTCACGGAGGGGCTCAAACCCACCATTCCCGGTGTGATCACGTTCGGGGCAGGCCATTTCTACATCAGCCAGTCCGACAAGGGCGGGCTTGTCTTCGGCGGCGATATCGACGGCTACAATTCCTATGCCCAACGCGGCAACCTGCCGGTGGTGGAGGACGTCGCAGAAGGCGGCATGGCGCTGATGCCCATGATCGGGCGGGCGCGGCTCCTGCGCATGTGGGGGGGCGTGGTGGACATGTCGATGGACGGTTCGCCGATCATCGACCGCACGCATATTGATGGCCTCTATCTGAACGGCGGCTGGTGCTATGGCGGCTTCAAGGCGACGCCAGCCAGCGGCTATGCCTTCGCCCATCTTCTTGCCACCGGCGCACCCCACGAGACAGCGCGTGCGTACCGCATCGACCGTTTCGCACGCGGCCATGTGGTCGACGAGCGCGGCGCCGGTGCCCAGCCCAATCTCCACTAAGGCGGTCCAATGCTGATCCCACATCCACTTCTGGGCCTGCGGGATGCGCAGGAATTCACCTATCTGGGCGACGCGCGGCTCATCGACCGTCCAGATCCCTCCGCGCCCGATGCCGAGGCCGCCTTTTGCGATTACGTCTTCCTGCGCGACAACCCGGCCGGCGTGCATCGCGAATTTTGGTTCCACGAGCAGGGCGACCGGTCATGGCTGGTGGTGACGCGCGACACGGTCACGCATGAAGTCCTCGGTGCGGAACTGGCCCGCGATGCCGCCCTTTCGCGGACGAGGTGCAGCAAATGACACGACTGTCCGGAGGGCTGATCGACCGCTCGCAGACCTTGAACTTCAGTTTCGACGGCAAGCGCTACCAGGGCAATCCCGGCGACACGCTCGCCTCGGCGCTGCTGGCCAATGGCGTTCGTCTGATGGGACGCAGCTTCAAGTACCACCGCCCGCGCGGGCTGCTGTCCGTCGGCTCGGAGGAACCGAACGCCTTGGTAGAACTGCGCTCGGGCGCGCGGCGGGAGCCCAACACGCGCGCGACGACGGTGGAACTGTTCGACGGACTGGAGGCTCGAAGCCAGAACCGCTGGCCCTCACTCGGCTTCGACGCGTTGGCGGTGAACGACCTGCTGTCGCCTTTCTTCACAGCCGGCTTCTACTACAAGACCTTCATGTGGCCGAAAGCCTTCTGGGAAAAGCTCTACGAACCGGCGATCCGCAGGGCGGCGGGCCTCGGGCGCCTTTCAATGCAGGCCGATCCCGATGTCTATGACAAGGGCTTCCTGCATTGCGATCTCTTGGTCATCGGCGGGGGGGTGGCCGGGCTTGCCGCGGCGCTGACGGCGGCGCGCTCCGGCGCACGTGTGATTTTGGCCGACGAGGATTTCCGCCTGGGCGGGCGGCTTCTGTCCGAGACGAGAACGTTGGACGGAGCGCAAGCCAGCGACTGGATCTCAGCGTTGGAGGCTGAATTCGAGAGCCTGCCGAACATTCGCGTGATGCGTCGCACCACGGTTTTCGGGGTCTATGACCACGGCATCTATGGCGCGGTGGAAGGCGTGTCCGATCATCTCCCAGAGGCGAACGGGCGTGTGCGCCAGACACTCTGGCGTATCACGGCGAAACGCGCGGTCCTGGCGGCGGGCGCGACAGAGCGCCCGATCGCTTTTGCCGACAATGACCGTCCGGGAATCATGCTGGCCGGCGCGATGCGGGCTTACGCCAATCGCTGGGCGGCATGTCCGTCCGAGACCATCGCTGTCTTCACCAATAACGATGACGGTCATCGCACCGCGCGCGATCTGGCCGCCAAGGATGTCAAGATCGCCGCCGTCATCGACGTGCGCCCCGACGCGAAGGCTCGCGGTGACTACCGGCTGATCACGGGGGGCATGGTGGCTGGCTCACGCGGCCGGCTTTGCCTGAAATCGATCGAGGTTCAGGCAAACGGCAGGTCCGAATGGATCGAGTGCGGCGCGCTCGGGGTCTCTGGCGGCTGGAACCCGAATGTGCATCTCTTTTCGCATCATCGCGGTCGGCCTGTTTGGAATGAACCGCTGCAGGCATTCCTGCCCGGGGAGAATGGGCCTCTTGGATTAATTCCGGCAGGTGCGGCGGCGGGCCATTTTTCCACCGGCGACGCCTTGCGTTCCGGCGCGCGAGCCGCACAGCGTGCGATGGGCGAACTTGGAATCGCGGCATCGTTGCCCGATTTGCCGCGCGCTGAGGAGGCAGACTACACGGTTGCGCCCGTCTTCCACGTACCTGGCAAGAAGCGCGCCTGGGTCGATTTCCAGAATGACGTGACGGTGAAGGATATCAAGCTTGCCCATGCCGAGAACATGCGGCCGGTAGAGCATTTGAAACGCTACACGACCCTCGGCATGGCGACGGACCAGGGCAAAACCTCAAATGTGACCGGTCTTGCCGTGATGGCGGAGCTGACCGGGAGGTCGATCCCGGAAACTGGAACAACGATTTTCCGCCCACCTTACACTCCAGTGACGCTCTCGGTCCTGGGCGGCGGCGATACAGGGCGGCATTTCCGACCGCGCCGCCTCACACCCACCCATCACTGGGCCGAGGCGCAGGGTGCGGTGTTCGTCGAGGTCGGCCAGTGGATGCGCGCGCAATATTTCCCGCGTGCGGGCGAAACGCACTGGCGCCAGAGCGTGGACCGCGAGGCCAGGGCCGTGCGCGGCGCAGTGGGCCTGTGCGATGTGACGACGCTCGGCAAGATCGATGTCCAGGGCGCGGACGCGGGCGAGTTTCTCAACCGTCTCTACTGCAACATGATGGCCACGCTGAAAGTCGGCCGGGTCCGCTACGGGCTTATGCTGCGCGAAGACGGATTTGCCTATGACGACGGCACCTGCGCGCGGCTGGCCGAGGATCATTGTGTGGTCACCACGACGACCGCAAACGCCGGTCTGGTCTATCGCAACATGGAATTCGCGCGGCAATGCCTGTGGCCGGAACTCGACGTCCAGCTCATCTCCACGACCAATGCCTGGGCGCAGATTGCCGTCGCCGGGCCGAAGTCGCGCGCTCTGCTCGCCCGCATCGTTGACGGGTTCGACCTGTCGAACGAGGCTTTCCCCTTTATGGCCTGCGCGGAGCTCACCGTCTGCGATGGCCTGCGCGCGCGGCTCTTCCGCATCTCCTTCTCGGGCGAACTTGCCTACGAAATTGCGGTTCCCGCACGCTACGGCCACGCATTGATCGAGCGGCTGATGGAACTGGGAGCCGATCTCGGAGCGACGCCCTACGGCACCGAGGCATTGGGGGTCCTGCGGATCGAGAAGGGACACGCCGCCGGCCCTGAGTTGAACGGACAGGCGACGGCCCTCATGGTCGGGCTTGGCAGTATGGTATCGCAGAAGAAGGATTCCGTCGGCGCCGTGATGTCGCGGCGTGAGGGCCTTGCCGGCGACAGGCGACGCCTGGTCGGGCTGCGGCCCGTCGATCCTGCCGGGAAGGTGGTCAGCGGCTCACATCTTTTTGCGGAAGGTGCACCGTGGAAATTCGATACCGATCAGGGTTGGATCACCTCGGCTTGCTACAGTCCACATGTCGGCTCAATGATCGGGCTCGGTTTCCTCGAGAATGGCGATGAACGGCTGGGCGAGGTGATCGTGGCCGCGAACCCGCTCGAAGGCGAAAGCGCGCGCCTGCGCGTCGTGCCGGCGCATTTTGTCGATCCTGAAGGAGCACGTCTTCGTGAGTGACCTGAGACCCATCACCGCGCTCGGTGCCGCACTACCACGCCTCGCATCGTTCGGGGCGTTGGAGATCCGTGAGAACGGGGGTCTGGCGCTTGCCTCCATGGCGCTGCGCCGCGGAACCGTTGAGCCCACGCCGTTCGGCCTCGCTCTTCCCGGACCAGGCCGCTGGATTGCAGGGCAGGGGGTTGCCGCGCTGTGGACCGGGCTGGATCAGTGGATGATCGAGGCGGAAGGCCGCGCCGAGCTGGATTTTGCCGCCGAGCTCAAGCAACTCGCCCCTGGCTGCTCGGTGACCGAGCAGACCGATGGCTGGGTCGCGTTCGAGATCGTTTCGCGAGCCGGCACAGGGCCTATCGATGCACTGCTGTCGAAGCTCGTTAACGTCGATCTCGCGGATTTTGGCCCGGGCCGCGCGACGCGCACCGGGCTTGAGCATATGAGCTGTTTCGTCATCCGCCGCAGCGAGGCTCATATCGCCGTGCTGGGCGCGCGCTCGTCGGCCGGATCGCTCTGGCACGCACTGGAAACGGCGGCGAAGCGGCTAGAGGAAAGGTAACATGACCGCTCAGATCATCGACGGCAAAGAGTCCGCCGCGCAGCTACGGTCGAGCGTTGCTGGGCATGTGGCCTGGCTCAAGGAGGAACACGGCATTACGCCGGGCCTGGCAGTGGTTCTGGTAGGCGGCGATCCGGCGTCGGAAGTCTATGTGCGCAACAAAGGACGGCAGACTATCGAAGCTGGCATGAGCAGCCTTGAACACAAGCTGCCCACTGAAACATCTCAGGCCGATCTGCTTGCTCTAATCGAGCAGCTGAATTCCGATCCGGATATTCATGGTGTCCTTGTCCAGCTCCCTCTACCCAGTCATCTGAACGCCGATCTGGTGATCAATGCGATCGATCCAGCAAAAGATGTCGACGGGTTTCACATTTCGAATGTCGGGCTTCTGGGCACGGGACAAAATGCGATGGTGCCATGTACCCCATTGGGTTGCCTGATGTTGCTGCGAAGCCATCTCGGCGATCTCTCTGGGCTTGAAGCCGTGGTCGTGGGGCGCTCGAACATCGTCGGAAAACCGATGGCGCAACTCCTGCTCAATGACAGCTGCACCGTAACCATTGCTCATTCGCGTACACGCGATCTGGCATCATTCTGCCGTCGAGCCGACATTCTTGTCGCTGCCGTCGGCCGCCCCGAGATGATCCCCGGCGACTGGATCAAGCCGGGCGCTACAGTGATCGATGTGAGCATCAATCGGATCGCGCGGGATGGCAAGCAACAACTGGTGGGCGACGTGGATTTTGGAAGCGCGGCGGAGGTAGCGGGAGCGATAACGCCGGTGCCGGGGGGTGTCGGTCCCATGACCATCGCCTGTCTTCTCGCCAACACGGTTACCGCCTGCTGCCGTGCTCATAGGCTGTCCGAGCCTGAGGGGCTCACCTTATGAGCCCCTTGCAATCCGGCACTCTACCTGACACGCCCGAATGGATCTCTTCCGCACACACGAGCAAGCTCGCCATGGACAAATACTACCTGACCGTCACCTGCAAGTCCAAGCGCGGGATCGTCGCGGCCATCGCAGGATACCTCGCCGATAGCGGCTGCAACATCACCGACAGCTCGCAGTTCGACGATACGCAGACCGGCAACTTCTTCATGCGCGTGAGCTTTATCTCTGAAGATGGCGCTGGCCTCGACGCGCTGCGCAACGGCTTTGCTGACACCGCCGAGACGTTCGGAATGGACTTCGCCTTCCATGACGAGAGCCAGAAGATGAGGGTGATCATCATGGTCTCGCGCTTCGGCCATTGTCTCAATGACCTTCTGTATCGCTGGCGCATCGGAGCGCTGCCAGTCGACATAGTGGCGGTGATCTCGAACCATCTGGACTACCAAAAGCTGGTCGTGAACCATGACATTCCGTTCCACTACGTCAAAGTTACGAAGCAGAATAAGAGGGAAGCCGAAGCGCAGCAGATGCGCATCGTCGAGGAGACCGGCGCGGAGCTGGTGGTGCTCGCCCGGTACATGCAGGTGCTGTCGAATGAGATGTCCGAGAAGATGTCCGGCCGCATCATCAACATCCATCACTCCTTCCTGCCGTCATTCAAAGGAGCGAACCCCTACAAGCAGGCTTTTGAGCGTGGGGTAAAACTGATCGGCGCGACCTCGCATTATGTCACCGCCGATCTCGACGAAGGGCCGATCATCGAGCAGGACACGGTGCGCGTCACCCACGCCCAGAGCCCATCCGACTATATATCGCTCGGGCGCGACGTCGAAAGCCAGGTTCTCGCACGCGCGATCCATGCTCATCTCCACCGCCGCGTCTTCCTCAACGGGAACAAGACCGTGGTCTTCCCCGCTTCGCCAGGCTCCCATGCTTCGGAACGTCTGGGATGAGTGTACGAATGCAACGAGGTGACCCGCATTGCTTTTTCTCGACCCGCGACGGTGTCACGAGATCGGATCGCAAATCGCCCACCTGCAACTTCGGTGACGTTGGCGCCCTATTCTCGACCCTAGGAAGAAAACGCCATGACTTCTCACTCCACCAGTATGCGGCAATTCCTCGTCTGGAAACCCGAGGAACAGACGCCTCTGACCGCGCTGTCGCCTCAGGCCCCGCTCGACCGGCCAGTCGAGCGCTTGACCTGTCGTCGGTTCTCGAAGTATCGCTAACAGCCTTCGGACCACAGGAAGGCGGCGAACTCCGGCCCGATGCATTTTAGATTGATCAGCATCGCCGGTGCCGGGGAGACGACATGCGCGGCAGCGAGCACAGCATCGCGAGCAGCCTCAACCGCCTTGATCTGTTCCAGCAGCAATTCGAGCGGATCAAGTTCCCGGCTGATCTGCATCTTCAGATATGCAGGCATCGCTCAGCCGTCGCCGGTCTTAAGCGCCTCCAGTCGCTTGCGCCGGTCGCGATGCATTGGTTCTTGGGCGGATACGCCGTGGGCGAACAGCCGGCCATTGATGCGGTTGACGTGGCGCACGCGCTCGTCCGTCAACGCCTTGCGCTCACGCGTGATGCGGCAACGGTCCTCCTTTTGGGGCGTCGCTACCCGAAGCATCGCACACACCCGTGGCTCGACTAGCTTGTAGGCCAGCAACGCCCGGATCAGCGCCTCACCGTCGATCTTGTCGGTCTTTGCGCGACGGCGCCGGCGCGAAATCGCAATCGACGCCGCATCGACGACGTGACTTTCGATGGATCCAGAAACCATCGAGCCCGGCCTCATGGATCACGATCGGAGAACACTGCCCGGTCGCGCCTCTGCCTTCTTTTTAAGCTCGACAAAGCGCGCCAGCAGTCCGGCGATGTTGCCGGCCGCCACCGAATGCTTCGACATCTTCTCGCCGCCAACTGGCGACAGCGAGGTGATCACCATGTCGAGCGGCTGGCGCTTGAAACCCGGAACAAGCGCGGCAATCACCCACTTCGCCTTGCTCATCTCGATGACGGCGACGATCGTGTTATCCTGTTCGAGAGCGGTAAGGGACCGGCTTGAGTCAAAAGACTACGACATGGGGCGGCTCCTTCTGATGGTGGATTCAACAGCGCCGAAGGATGCCACACCTCGCCGCTCGCCCTATAGCATCTAAGCAGGACCACCCATTGTTGGCGGGATGAACAGTCGTGGCCATGCCGCTTGCATTTGACATAAGAGTTCGAAATGGGACGAAGATTGCGCCAAGATCGATACGGATAGCCGTCGGCCCTTCGGATTGGTGAGCTGCAACGGGCATGCTTGCCTCCAGGGTAAGGTGTTGGTTCCGCGACCTCACTTTGCCACAGCGCAGGTCGCTGTCCACCCTCCTCATAGGATCTGATGCTCACCCTGCGCGATGCGGTGCCCAGCTAGCCACACTGCGGCTCACGCTCCTCAAGCTCGACGGCCGCGTGGTCGAGATGAAAACCCAAATTCGCCTGCATTGCCGACATCCTGCCCGGACCAGCGTATCCTGCGCACCGTCCTCAGTCGCATCCCGCAACTCGCGACATAAACAATGGGGCGCAGACGTCCCGAAACAAACCCGCTGACCCAAACCACTCGCCTTCCATCACGACGGATCACCGCCGGCGCCTATTACGCTTGGGAAGACGCACGGTAAAGGCAACCAGATCGCCGCTTCAGGCCGCCGAAAGCTCATCTCCGTGCATCAAGCAGGTTAGGACTTCACCCCATAGGGGCATCTCGCCGCTAGATGGCAAAAATATAAAAATTGCATTTGACGCAAACCACCCGGCAGTTGACCATCTAAGCACAACGACGGGAGCGGAGGAGAGGTAATGGCGAACACTCAGTCGAGCTTGGCGCCCGGGCTTCCTTTTAGCGAGGCGGAGTATAACCGTCGCTGGCAAGCTGTTCTTGACCGATTCCAGGAGTTTGGAGTCGACGCAGTCATATCGACTTTCTCGCGCAACCACCAGTACCTGACTGGACATGCTGCCTCCGGCTCGTACGCGAGGCCCTATTACCTGATCATCGCGCCACACGTGCCGCGAACGAATATCGTCCGCTTGTTCGACGAATGGAATGTCCGGGCCGAGAGCATTCCTCTCAAGATCCACACGTATCACCAGCTTACCGAAGCGGGCAAGGTCTGCGCTGAAGTGATGCGATCGCTTGGGCTGGATCGGGGGCGCGTCGGAATGGAGCTCGACCTTTTTGGAATGACGGCCCGCGACGCCATGGAGCTACAAGAGCTACTTCCGAACATCGAGGTTGTGGACGTCTCCCGTCTGATTCTCACTGTGGCGGACATCAAGTCGGCAGAGGAGATCGCCGTCATGCGAAAGGCGATGAAGGGGACGGAGGCCGGCGTTGCCGCCTTTGTTGACGTCCTCAGGGAGGGCGTGTCCGAGCTCGAGGCCGCCGCTATCGTCCAGGCGGCCGTAGAGTCCACGGGGGTAGACGCGACTTTGTTCGGGATTTTATTCGGAAATCACACAGCCGTAGGGCACGCGAAGTCCGGCAACAACCGCCTCAAACAGGGCGACGTCGCCTACATCGAGGTCGGCGGAAGGGTTCATGATTACGCCGCCGGGCTAGTGCGCTCCGCAATCTACGGCAGACATGCCGAGGCCACGGCTCTGTATGAACTCTCGAACGCAGCGTTGGAGGCGGCGATCGCAGCTGCGATGCCCGGGGCATTGACCGGAGACGTCGATGCTGCCGCACGAGGGGTCGTAGAGCGGGCTGGCCGTCCGCAGACATTCCGCCAGCGCGTTGGCTATTCATGCGGTCTCGGTTGGTCGACGCGGGGCTACACCAGCTTAGAGCCGGGCGGCCAGAATGTGCTGCGGCCCAACATGGCGCTGCACATGCCGCTGTTCCTGACCGACGAGGAGGGCCGTTTCGCGATCGGTTGCAGCGAGACGATCCTGGTGACCGATGGAGGGGCGGAGGTCCTGAGCAACGGCGATCGCGACCTTCGATTCCTCTGATCTAGCTATTTCAACACAATTCCAGATAAGACGATGTCATGGTGGTCGGCTTGTAAGGAAATCGTACGAGACGGATTTTGAAACCTGTTTTTGACCTAACTGAAAGTAAAAATTTTCGAGGAATAATCTGCATACATTTCAATACTGGGAGCACTGGCTGCAGTGCCTGATGGGGTCATTGGCGGAGAAATAATTGTCGCCTTCGTCAATCCGCCGGCCAAGCTGCACACTGTGGCAACGATTAATCCACCACGTTTTATAGATAATGGAACCTTGTCAATGAGCCAAAAACCGCACCTTACGTTTGACCTCGACGAGCCTGGCGTGAACAAGGGTTATCTTGTAGTCCCAACGGGCACGGACAGGGAAGCTCTTCCGCTTCCAGTTCTAAGCCTTAATAAAGGGGAGGGGCCGCGCCTCCTTATTACCGCCGGTATCCATGGCGATGAATTCGAAGGACCAATTGTCGCGCTTCGGCTCATTGACTGGCTAATTGAAGCGCAAACGTGCGGGAGAGTTCTCATTGCGCCGATGCTCAATCCGACAGCTTTGGAAGCGTGGAGTCGCAGGTCGCCAGTAGATAGGTTGGACCTGAATCGTGTGTTTCCCGGCCGGCCGAACGGGTCAATATCCGAACGCACTGCGAGTGCAGTGTCGGAGTTGCTGTTACCAACGGTTGACATGGTTTTTGATCTGCACAGCTTCGGACCCAAGTTTGATTGTCCCCCCGCAGCCACAACGCACCCTATTGGCGACGCCGATCTCATGCGAAAGACGCTTAACATGGCAGCGGCCTTCAAGTTTCCAGTGACACTGGCCTGGGATGGACCAACGCAAGGAATGTTCGATACCTTGGTTCAAAGCCAAGGCAAGGTATTCGTTTGTGCTGAGCTCGGCAGTGGAACCGTGAGCGCCGACGCTCTTGCGGTCGCCGAAGCTGGGGTACGCAACGCAATTATCGAGCTTGGGCTCGTAGAAGGAAAGACAGAGTATCCGACGCCCCGTCAAATGAAGACTAACCTGACACTCGAGTCGCTCACGTCGGACCAACTGACATCGCCGGCACGAGGCATCTTCGAACCTCGTTGTTCGGTGTTGGACGAGCTGAGTGAAGGAGATCTTGTAGGACTCCTGCATCCGTTGGATCCGTGGTCATCAAAGGCCATTGAAATTCGAGCGCCTACCACATCGATCGTCTGTTCATTAAGGACCGGAATGCAGGTCGACGTCAACGATGGCTTAGTGTACCTCGCGCGGCCGCTCAATCTCTGAATCTAAGGGGCATCGATATTTCGCCTCAACAACGACATACCGAGTGTGCGTACTTGTCAAGTAGCGCCCACGCGGCCGCCGGACACCCGACCACATTATGCTGCCCATGATGATCCTGCCTCTGGTCAGCGTCATCTCTGATGGCGGCCGCCCGCAGCATGGGCGACGCCTTTTTGCCGCCTTCTCGCGTTTTCTTCCCGCTCAGCCTGCCGGGCGTGCGCGGCGGTTCCCTGTGGTGTTTGTGATCTGCCTCGGCTTTTACATCACGCCGGCCCCTCGGCGGGTTGGGAGACGCCATGCTGTCGACCTTCATGGCGTCGCAGTCCAGACCTCCTGTAAGTTTGCGCGCGTCGCCCTCGGCCGTCACCGCTTCTGGCGGTCGCCGTTGTCGTGCTTTCCATTCTCGGGGCTAGACCTTTCCGGTAGGCAGGGCCGCACGGCGCAACCAGCGCGGAAGTTGGCTGACCCGGCTGCCTTGGTAGTGTGCTGAGAGTTCTGCAAATTCGCTGAGAGAGGGCGGTCATGGCAGGCTGATGATTGTTCACGTCACCGATTCCCGCGAAGGAACGCCGCCATGACCAAGACTGAAGATAAATCCGCCGGCCGTCAAAGACATTCTGCTTTCGAACCCGGATACGGATGGATTGCACGAGGTGATCCGCGCTGTGATGCAGGAGGTGCTCGAGGCCGAGATGGACGAGGCGCTGGGTGCTGCGAAGAACCAGCGCACGCCGGAGCGTCTCGGCTATCGCTCTGGCTATTAGTCTAGGGCCGCACCCTTGTCACGCGGGTCGGCAAGCTTGAGCTGCGGGTTCCGCAGGATCGGGCGGGCCGCTTCTCCACCGAATTGTTTGAGCGCTAGTATCGAAAAACTAGGTTCGGGTCTGCGGATATCCGTCGACGTTCCCGCTGGGGCGCGGCAATCAAGTGAGAGCGCAGCGTCAATCAAGATGAGAATGCCGCCGGCGGCGTTCCCTTTCGGAGCGTTGTCTGGCGATCGCGGCCGACCGGGTACGCCAGTGGTTTGTCGGATTGGAGGAATCACTTAGTGCCCGGCCGCCACGTAACCGATCACCAGATGAGGCTTCATGAAGTTCCGGCAGACCCATACGACGGCCGTCGCGGCGGCGAAGGCGTCGATCGGCACGGCACGGCCTATCGCATCGAGAAGGATTCGAGGCTGCCCTCGCAGAGGAAGGTTCCGCGACAACGCCGCCGCCCGATCCGCTCGCCCGACAATTTTGACGCCGAGATCGTGCCGCTGCTGTGGGCTGCGCCGGGAATCCGGCCGGTCGCAATCTTCGAGGAGACGCTGCGGCGTCATCCCGAGCTGGGCAACGCCATTCGCCAGCGTCGCGTCCGATCCCGGCGCGCTGTCCGATGGCGAGGAACAGGAAGTC
>NZ_RZSJ01000139.1:0-11840 GCF_003998025.1 Mesorhizobium sp. M8A.F.Ca.ET.021.01.1.1 | reverse complement strand
GATCTACACCGAGCGCGGTTCCGAAGGCATCACCATGGGCGCGATGGACGTGCTCTACAGCTATGGCTTCCAGTACGAAAACCCGAAGAAGCCCTACGAGATGGAAGGCTTCGTCAACTCCGAGAAATCGGTCAAGGGGCTGGAATTCTACAAGGCTCTCTATGACTGCTGCACCCCACCCGGCGCCTCGAACAGCTACATGGGTGAAGGCGTCGATGCCTTCAAATCCGGCCAGGTGGCGATGCACATGAACTTCGCCTTCACATGGCCGGGCCTGCAGAAGGACGAGAATGTCGGCGGCGACAAGATCGGCTATTTCGTCAACCCGAAGGGTCCTGACGGCGACCAGTTCGCCCAGCTCGGCGGCCAGGGCATTTCGGTGGTGTCCTATTCCGACAAGCAGGAAGCGGCGCTGAAATACATCAAGTGGTTCGCCAACAAGGACGTGCAGGCCAAGTGGTGGTCGCTCGGCGGCTATTCCTGCCTGAACGCGGTGGTGAAGGATCCGAAATTCCCCGCAAGCCAGCCCTATGCTCAGACCTTCCTCGACTCGATGGCCATCGTGAAGGACTTCTGGGCCGAGCCGAGCTACGCGCCGCTGCTGCAGGCCTCGCAGAAGCGCTTCCACGACTATGTCGTCGCCGGCCAGGGTTCGGCCAAGGATGCGCTCGACGGGCTGGTCAAGGACTGGACGCAAGTGTTCCAGGACGATGGCAAGATGTAACTGGGGCAAGATGTAACCGGCTCCTCCCGAGCCAGGCCCAAGCGTCCCGTGCCGCCCTTGGCACGGGACGCAGTTCAGATAAATTCCATGATAGAGACGACCCAAGTGACCGAAGCAGGACTTACCATGCTCAATCGGACCGCGGAGAACGTTGCCCGGGCGACCCCGGAACCGTTGGCGCGCAAGGTCCGGGGCATCAGCGACAAGGGCCTCGCCTGGCTGTTCATCTCGCCGACGATCCTGTTGCTGCTCGCCATCAATATCTTCCCGCTGTTCTGGGCGATCTATCTGTCGTTCACCAATTTTCGCGCCAACCGCCCGAACGAGGTGGTGAAGAACCTCGGTTTCGCCAACTACCAGCGCATCCTCGGCGACCAGGACATTTGGATCGCCATGCAAACGACAGCGCATTTCGTGTTCTGGACCATCCTGTTGCAGACGCTGATCGGCTTCACGCTGGCCTGGCTGATCGACAGGAAGTTCCGCGGCCACGCTTTCTGGACGACGCTGATCCTGGTGCCGATGATGCTGTCGCCCGCAGTGGTCGGCAATTTCTGGCGCTTCCTCTACGAACCCCAGATCGGCCTGTTTTCCTATGTCATCTCGTTCGTGTCGGGCATCCCGCCGACAAGCATCCAGATGCTTTCCAACGTCTCGCTGGCACCGTGGTCGATCATCATCGTCGACACCTGGATGTGGACGCCCTACGTGATGCTGATCTGCCTCGCGGGCCTGCGTTCGATCCCCGAATATATCTATGAGGCGGCCGAGGTCGACCGCGCCTCCAACTGGCGGCAGTTCTGGTCGATCACACTGCCGATGGCGCTGCCCTTCATCATGCTGGCGGTGCTGTTTCGCGGCATCGAGAACTTCAAGATGTTCGACATGGTCAATCTGCTGACCGGCGGCGGGCCGGGCTCGACCACCGAGGTGGCCTCGATCACGCTGAAACGGCAAGCCTTCGAAAGCTGGCGCACCGGCTATTCCTCGGCCTTCGCCATCATCCTGTTCGTCGCGGTGTTCGGTCTCGCCAACATCTACGTCAAGGCGCTCAACAAGGTGAAGCAGAGATGAGCCTGACCACAGCCCATTCGGTCGTCGCCCCCTCGGCAAGTTCGAAGCGCATCGCCGGCGCGATCATCATCGCCTATGCGCTGATCTCGATCGTGCCGCTCTTGTGGATCTTCGCCACCAGCTTCAAGACGCCGCCGGATTCGATCGCCTATCCGCCCAAGATCGTGTTCCAGCCGAGCATCGAGGGCTACTGCAACCTGTTCACCACGCGCACGAGGCAGACGCCGGAATACATCAATTCGCTGGGGCCGGCGACTGGCTTCTGCGACGAGACCGTGCGCAAGCGCAACATGGTGATCGCCGGACCATCCAACTTCCTGCCGCGCTTCATCAATTCGCTGGTCATCGCCTTCGGCTCGACCTTCTGCGCCGTCTTTCTCGGCACGCTGTCGGCCTATGGCTTCTCGCGCTTCAAGGTGCCGCTCGCCGACGACCTTCTGTTCTTCATCCTGTCGACACGCTTCATGCCGCCTATCGCGGTCGCTATTCCCATCTACCTGATGTACCGCGAACTCGGCCTGTCCGACACCGCGCTCGGCATGATCCTGCTCTACACGGCGGTCAATGTGTCGCTGGCGGTATGGCTGCTCAAAGGCTTCATCGACGAGATCCCGCGAGAATACGAGGAAGCGGCGATGATCGACGGCTATACGCGGCTGCAGGCATTCTGGCGCACCGTGCTGCCGCAGGCCACGACCGGCATCGCCGCGACCGCCATCTTCTGCCTGATCTTCGCCTGGAACGAGTATGCGTTCGCCGCGCTGCTGACCTCGGGCACGGCACAGACCGCGCCGCCCTTCATCCCGACCATCATCGGCGAAGGCGGCCAGGACTGGCCGGCGGTGGCAGCCGGCACGACGATCTTCCTGGTGCCGATCCTTGTCTTCACCATCCTGCTCCGCAAGCAATTGCTGCGCGGCATCACCTTCGGCGCGGTGCGCAAATGATGGCCTTGGCACAAAGTCGCCCCCCACTCCGTCGAGCTTCGCTCGACACCTTGCCGGGGCGAGCCGCGGGTCTCGCCCGTCCTTCGGACCCCCCGATCGACGGGGTAGAGGAAGGGCGCGAACTTCATTCAGCCAGGCTCCCTTCCTCTCCCTCCGGAGGGGGGAGAGGTGGCGCTGTAAAGCAGCGACGGAGTGGGGGAACCACCTGGCAACCATCTCTCCCCCTGAACGGGGAGAAGGAGGGGAGGAACGCATGAGCCGCTCGGTTATCTCCAAGCGCCCATCTTGGCCACGCTGGGCAAGGCGCGGGCTGATGGAAAACATAGCGACGGCACTGATCGCCATCGGCTTCCTGATGCTGTTCCAGCCTTTCGCGCTGTCGCTCTACACCTATTCCTTCATCACCATGCTTGCCGGCACGGTGATGTTCATCATCGTCTCCAAGTTCCCGGAATAATCATGGCCGAAATCCGCGTCCAGCATCTGAGAAAGGCCTTCGGCGATTTCGTCGCCGTGCAAGACTCCAACTTCGTCGTCGAGGATGGCGAGTTCTTCGTCATGCTCGGACCGTCCGGTTGCGGCAAGACCACCACCTTGCGCATGATCGCCGGGCTGGAGCTGCCGACCGGCGGCCAGATCCTGCTCGGCGGCGACGACGTTACCATGCTCAGGGCGCGCGAGCGCGACATCGCCTTCGTCTTCCAGCTGTTCGCGCTCTACCCGCACATGAATGTACGCAAGAACATCGGCTTCCCGCTGCTGGCGCAAGGCATGTCCTCCGCCGAAATCCGCAGCCGCGTCGAGGAAACCGCGAAGCTTCTGCGCATCGACCATCTGCTCGACAAATCCGTCTCCGGCCTCGCCGGTGGCGACCGCCAGCGCGTCGCGCTCGGCCGCGCCATCGTGCGGCGGCCAAAATGCTTCCTGATGGACGAACCGCTGGGGACGCTCGACACCGAATTCCGCGATTTGATGGTCCATGAATTGCGCGAACTGCACAACCGCATCCACGCCACCACGGTCTATGTCACGCATGACCAGATGGAAGCGATGTCGATGGCCGACAAGATCGCCGTCATGAACCATGGCGTCATCGAGCAGTTCGGCACGCCACGCGAGATCTACGACCGCCCGGCGTCCATGTTCGTCGCCGACTTCATCGGCTCGCCGCCGATGAACTTTCTGGGCTTCGGCGGCGGGCTCGCCAAGGGCGCGAAGGAGATCGTCGTGCAGGGCGCCAAAGTCACGGTGCCGGAGGTGCGCGAGGATGTGGCGCCGGCCGACATGGCGCTCGGCATCCGCCCCGAACACATCCGCTTCGACGACGCATCGAAACTGCGCGGCGCAATCTACGGCACCGAATATCTCGGCACCACGCAGATCGTCGCGGTGGAGACATCGGACGGCATCATCAAGGCGCGTGTGCCGGCCGAAATCCGGCTCAACGCCGGCGACCATGTCGGCCTGACGCTGAACAGCGCGCGGCTGTCGCTGTTCGAAAAAGGCTCAGGGCGCGCGGTGAAGACGGCGATCCACGATACCGCCTCTCAGGGGAGAGTGCAGCATGGCTGATGTGCGCATCAAAGGCGTGACCAAGAGTTTCGGCGAGCATGTCGCCGTCAACGGTCTCGACCTGCATATATCAGACGGCGAATTCGTCGTGCTGCTCGGGCCGACCGGCGCCGGCAAGACGACGACATTGCGCCTGATCGCCGGACTGGAGCGGCCGGATACCGGTACGATCGAGATCGGCGGCCACAATGCCACCAGCCTGTCACCGGCCGAGCGCGACACCGCTTTCGTTTTCCAGCAATATTCGCTCTATCCGCATCTGTCGGTGTTCGACAATCTCGCCTTTCCCCTGCGCTCGCCGGCACGAAAAATACCGGAAGACCAGATTCGCCGCCGGGTCGAGGAGGTGGCGAAGATGGTGCGCATCCATCACAAGCTCGCCAACCGTTCGACCAAATTGTCGGGCGGCGAAATGCAGCGCGTCGCCATCGGCCGCGCGCTGGTGCGCAAGCCGTCCATCTACCTGATGGACGAACCGCTGTCGTCGCTGGACGCCAAGCTGCGCGCGGATCTCAGGCTCGAGCTGAAACGCATCCAGTCCGAACTCGGCGCCACCATGCTCTACGTCACCCACGACCAGATCGAGGCCATGACCATGGCCGATCGCATCGGCATCCTGGCCGATGGCGTGCTGGTGCAGATCGGCACGCCGCGAACCATCTACTCCGAGCCGGCAAATCTGCACGTCGCGGCACGGCTCGGCCAGCCCGCCATCAATCTTCTACCGACGGGGCTGCTGCCGGATGGCAGCGCGCCGGCCGGCACCAAGACGATCGGCGCGCGGACCGAGCACCTGGCGATCGAGAAAGCCGTGAATGGCCATGCCGACGGCGTCGTCGACTGGGTCGAGCATCTCGGCGACCAGAACCATCTGCATGTGACGGTGGGGCCGAAGAAACTGGTGACGCTGACCGATCCCGACACGGATCTGGGGCAAGGCGACAAAGTGGTGATCCGCTATCGCTCGCCGCTCTATTTCGGCGCTGACGGACAACGACTGACGTGAATGGTTTTTCGGCGTCCCTCGCCAAGGTGATGCCGGCTTCTGATTGACGAAATACGGGACCAATTCGATGAAGCACTTTTTCAACCGCAGGGCAACGATCGTCACCGAGGCGCTGGACGGATTGTTGCGCACCATTGGCTCAGGCAACCTCGCGCGCCTCGACGGCTATCCCGAGATCAAGGTCGTGCTGCGCGCCGATTGGGACAAGTCCAAGGTCAGCGTCGTCTCCGGCGGCGGCGCCGGGCACGAGCCGTCGCATGCCGGCTTCGTCGGCAAGGGCATGCTGACAGCTGCCGTCTCGGGCGAGATCTTTGCCTCGCCGAGCGTCGAAGCGGTGCTGGCGGCCATTCGCGCGGTCACCGGACCGGCCGGCTGCCTGCTGATCGTCAAGAACTACACCGGTGACCGGCTCAATTTCGGCCTCGCTGCGGAAAAGGCGCGCGCCGAAGGCTTTCGAGTCGAGATGGTGATCGTCGCCGACGACATCGCGCTGCCTGACATCGCCCAGCCGCGCGGTGTCGCGGGCACCCTGTTCGTGCACAAGATTGCAGGCCATCTGTCGGAAGCCGGCCGGGATCTGGCCGAGATCGCGGCCGCGGCGCGGACGGCGGCGAAGGATATCATTTCGCTCGGCATATCGCTGTCGTCCTGTTCGATCCCGGGCCAGCCGCATGAAGACAGGTTTGGAGCCGATGATGGCGAACTCGGCCTTGGCATCCATGGCGAGCCTGGCGTCGAGCGCATCGCGGTGCAGAGCGTCGACCGGCTGGTGGCGATCATGGCGGAGCGCTTGGCAGTGCGGCTCGACCCGAAGGCCACCTATGCCTTGCTGATCAACAATCTCGGTTCGGTGCCACCGCTCGAAATGTCCTTGGTCGCCAATGCGGTACTTGCCTCGCCGCTCGCCAGGGCCGTCAAGTTGACGATCGGTCCCGGCCCGCTGATGACGGCGCTCAACATGAACGGGTTCTCGCTGTCGCTGATCCGGCTCGATGCGGCGCGCCAAGCGGCCCTGCTGGCGCCGGTCGGCCCGCACGCCTGGATGCCGGCAAAGCCGGTCGTGGAGCCTTATGTCGTGCCGCTGGTCAAACCAGCGCACGAAGGCGCGGCACGCAAGGCCAGCCACGACGCAGGCACAAGGCGCTTGATCGTGACGGTCTGTGAAAAGCTGATTTCGCTTGAAGCGACATTGAACGGCCTGGACGCCAAGGCAGGCGACGGTGACACCGGCTCGACGGCAGCGACCGGCGCACGCAGCATCCTCGAACGGCTCGATACGCTGCCGCTTGCCGACCCCGCAGCGACGCTTGGCGCCGTCGGCGACCTTCTGAGCGCCTCGATGGGCGGCTCCAGTGGGGTGTTGTTGTCGATCTTCTTCACAGCGGCGTCGCGGGCCCTCGATGGCGGCACTGATGTGCCCAAGGCCCTGCTTGCCGGGCTTGAACGAATGACCTTCTACGGCGGCGCAAAACCCGGCGATCGCACTATGGTCGACGCGCTGGAGCCGGCCCTGAGGGCGCTCGACGCCAAGGGCCTGGAGGAAGCCGCGATAGTGGCCGCGCGCGGCGCCGAAGCCACGGCCGCGATGGAGAGGGCGAAGGCCGGCCGGTCGGCTTATGTCGGCACCAAATTGCAAGGTGTGGTCGACCCCGGTGCTCATGCCGTGGCCGAAGTGTTCGCGGCCGCCGCCGCGCAGCATGCCACGGCCTGACGCATGCTCCAGTTGCCGAACGACCGTTCTTTCGCTACTGCCGGCAAGGTGCAAACCGGGAATTCGGGCGACATGACGGCGCTGAATCTTTCGAAGCTGATCACGGCCGCCGCGGATACGATTGCCGAGCACGCCGAGGAATTGACGGCGCTCGACCAGGCGATCGGCGACGGCGACCATGGACTGAACATGAAGCGCGGCTTCGAGGCCGTGCGCGCCGAGGCGGATGTGTTCGCGGCAAAGCCGCTGCCAGACACACTGAAGGCGATCGGCACCAAGCTGGTGATGACGGTGGGCGGTGCGTCCGGCCCACTCTTCGGCACGTTGTTCATGGCGCTCGGCAAGGAGATTTCGGCGGAACCTGATCGCGCCAACCTGACGACTGCCTTCGGCAAGGCGATCGAAGCGGTGGCCGCGCGCGGCAAGTCACAGGTTGGCCAGAAAACCATGCTCGATGTGCTGCAACCGGTGCATGACGCGTTAGCCGGGGGAAAGACGGTAGCTGAAATAGTCGACATCGCCGACGCCGCCGCCGAAGCGACCGTGCCGATGAAGGCGCTGCGTGGGCGTGCCTCGTTCCTCGGCGACCGCTCGATCGGCCATATGGATGCCGGCGCGCGCTCGACCGCGCTGCTGGTGCGCACGGTGGGACAGGCGATCGGGGAAAGCGCATGAGCAATGTCGGGATCGTGATCGTCTCGCATTCGCCGCTGGTCGCGGAGGGCACAGCCGACATGGTACGCCAGATGGTGGGCGACGAAGTGCCGCTTGCATGGTGCGGCGGAAACGGCCATGGCGGGCTCGGCACCAGTGTCGAGGCGATCATGGGCGCCATCGACAAGGCCTGGTCGGAAGCCGGTGTCGCCATCCTTGTCGATCTCGGCGGCGCCGAGACCAATTCGGAGATGGCGGTGGAGATGATCGGCGAACCGCGCGCGCAGAAGATCATCGTCTGCAACGCGCCGATCGTCGAGGGCGCGGTAATGGCGGCGACCGAGGCCTCCGGCGGCGCCTCGCTCCGGGAAGTGGTGGCGACGGCGCACGAATTGTCGCCGTCGTGAGTGAACGGGGTTTTTGAAGACATGTCCGCAACCGCAGAAGCGACCGTCCTGATCACCCACGATGTGGGCCTGCATGCGCGTCCTTCGGTGAAGTTCACCAAGCTGGCCAAGAGCTTTGCCGCCGATGTGGAAATTGCACTCGCCGCCAACGGCCCGTGGTTCGACGCAAAAAGCATCGTCAAGGTGATGGCAGCCAAGGCGCCGAAGGGCACGGTGCTGCATATCAGGGCCAAAGGCGATGGCGCCGATGATGCGATCCGCGCGCTGATCGAACTGGTGCAGCGCGATTTCGACGAGGACGCCGGCCATGTCCGCTCGGCTTGAGGCCGTTGCATGCCTTGGCCGGCCCGCAGGGAATGCGGGCCATGCGCATTGAAGGTGTTCCGGCCTCGGCCGGCTATGCCGAGGGGCCCCTGTTCGAACTGGACCGGCCTGCCGGCGTCTATGCAAGCAAGGCAAGCTCCGCCGAGGAGACGTTGTCGCTGGAAGCCGCGATCGGCAAGGCGGTGAGCCGGCTCGTGGCCATGGTCGGGACCGCCGACAGCGATGCCGCCGGCATACTCGAATTCCACATCGCCATGCTGGAAGACGATGCGCTGAGCAGGCCGGCCTTCGCATCGATCGCTTCCGGAAAAACCGCCGACGCGGCCTGGCGGCAGGCACTCGATGCCGAGATCGCCGGTTACGACGCCTCGGACCAGGATTATTTCCGCGCCCGCGCCGCGGACCTGCGCGATATCAGGGACCAGGTGCTGCGCGCGCTCACCGAGGACGGTGACAGCACGGCACCGGCCGGCGCCATTCTCTGCGGCGAGGATATCGCGCCGACGCGGTTTCTCGAAACCGACTGGAGCCATGGCGGCGGCATCGCGCTGAAGGCAGGCAGCACTGCCAGCCACGTCGCCATGCTGGCGCGCTCGCGTGGCGTGCCGATGGTCGTGGGTCTGCGCGAGCCGCTCACCGCTGGTGCCGTCATGGCGCTGCTCGACGCCGAGCACGGGACTATCGTTCTGACGCCCTCGCCCACGGAGATCGGCTCGTTCCGACAGGCGTCGTCTTCCTTCGCGGCTCGACAGGGCAAGGCACAGACATTTCTGGCGCGGCCGGCAGCGACGAAGCGCGGCACCGCGGTGCGCGTGCAGGTCAACATCGCCGACCCCCGCGATGTCGATGCCATCGACATCGCGACCTGCGATGGTGTCGGCCTGATGCGTACGGAATTCCTGTTCGGCAAGACGCTGCCGGATGAAGAGACGCAGTATCGCGCCTATCGCAAGGTGCTGGAATGGGCCGGCGAAAAACCGGTGACGATCCGCACCGTCGATGCCGGAGGCGACAAGCCGGTGCCGGGCTTCACCGTCGAGGAAGGAAATCCGTTCCTCGGCCTGCGCGGCATCAGGCTGTCGCTGGCCAGGCTGGATATATTCCGTGTTCAAATCAGGGCATTGCTGCGCGCCGCACCACACGGCAATCTCAAAGTCATGTTTCCGATGATCGCCACATCAGAAGAGTATGAACGCGCCGCCGCCCTGTTCGCCGAGGAGCGGGCGGCGCTCGCCGCGCGCGGCGTCGCGCACAAAATGCCGCCGCTCGGCATCATGGTCGAGGTGCCCTCGGTGGCCATCGCGCCGGAGGCGTTCGCCGGCGTCGCCTTCTTCTCGATCGGCTCCAACGACCTCACGCAATATGTGATGGCGGCTGCCCGCGACAATGCCGCGGTCGCGCATCTCAACTCCGTGCGCCATCCGGCCGTCCTGCGGTTGATCGGTGCGGTCGCGGCCTTCGGACAGGAAAACGGTATCCCCGTCAGCCTGTGCGGCGACGCCGGCGGCGACCCCGCTTCGATCCCGTCGCTGCTCGAGGCCGGCCTGCGCGATCTCTCGGTCGCGCCGGCGCAACTCGCCATGGCCAAGGCGGCCATCGCGGACGTCCCGGTCTAGGCGGCTGGCATGATCGACAACGCATACCAACCCGGCTCCGAGGAGGCGATCCGCGCCTACAAGACGATCCTGTCGCAGGTCATCGACCAGCGCCCGTCGGGCATGCGCCAGCGCCTCGCCGACGCGCTCGGCAAGCACCGCAGCTTCGTCACGCAGATTTCGAGCCCCGCCTATTCGATCCCGATCCCGTCAAAGCATCTGCCCGCCATCTTTTCCGTCTGCCATTTCAGCCCAGCCGAGCGCGACCAGTTTCTCGCCGCCTATCACCAGGCACATCCCGGGAAGATCTCGGTCGCCGCGGGCGCACGCAAGACAAGGCACGTTTCGCTCATCGTGCCGGATTTCGGCGATGACAAGCAGAATGCAGCGCTCGACCGCGCGATCAACGAATTCATCCAGAAGGTCACCAGCATCACCGGCAAGAGTGGCTGATCGACCCTTGATGCCAGGCTATTTCGGGAGGAGACGGCCGTGAAGAAATTCATGAACTCGGTGGACACGGTGCTGACCGAGAGCCTCGACGGTTTCGTGGCCGCCCATGCCGACATCCTCGTGCTTGGCGAGGAGCACAAATTCATCCGCCGCAAGGCCCTCGAGCCGGGCAAGGTGGCGCTGATCTCCGGCGGCGGCTCCGGCCACGAGCCGCTGCATGGCGGCTTTGTCGGCCATGGCATGCTGGACGCCGCCTGTCCCGGCCAGGTGTTCACCTCGCCGACGCCGGACCAGATGCTGGCAGCCGCGCAAGCTGTCGACACCGGCGCCGGCTGCCTGTTCATCGTCAAGAACTATGAGGGCGACGTGATGAATTTCGACATGGCGGCGGAGATGTCGGAAGGCGTCCTGCAGGTGGTGACCAATGACGACGTCGCCGTCGAGAATTCGTCCTATACGACCGGACGGCGCGGCGTCGCCGGCACATTGGTGGTGGAAAAGATCGTCGGCGCTGCCGCCGAGCACGGCCTGGCGTTGCCGGCGTTGAAGGCGCTGGGCGACCGCGTCAACGAGGCGACCCGCTCGATGGGCGTGGCACTGACCAGCGGCACCGTGCCGGCGGCCGGCAAACCGACCTTCGACATCGGCGATGGCGAGATGGAATTCGGCGTCGGCATCCATGGCGAGCCCGGCCGCCGCCGCGACACCTTGAGGAGCGCCGATGCGATCGCGCACGAGATCTGCGCCGCGATCCTGGGCGATCTCGGCGACAGGGCGAACGGCCCGGCGCTGCTGTTCGTCAACGGCTTCGGCGGCACGCCGCTGATGGAGCTCTATTTGATGTACAACAGCGCCCGCCGGATTTTCGAGCAGCATGGCGTGACGATTGCCCGCTCGCTGGTTGGCACCTATGTCACCTCGCTCGACATGGCCGGCTGCTCGGTCACGCTGACCCTGCTTGACGACGAATTGACGGGCTGGTGGGACGCACCTGTCCACACGGCGGCGCTGCGCTGGGGCATGTAACGCTGGCTTCCCCTTGGCTTTTCTGCGACCATCCGGGCGATCCCGCTATCGGTAACACCTGTCCGGATTGATGCTGCCATCCCTTACGCCCGCCGAGGAAAAGTTGCTGCTGCGCTTCGCCGACCCGGAGGCCGCGGCGGTCGAGGACAATTTGTCGGCAAAGGCGCTGTCGGCTCTGCTCGACAATGCCGAATTCCACGGCGTCCTGCCGATCATGCTGCGCAAGCTCAGGGAGCGCGGCGACGCGCACCTTCCGTCGAACGCTGGCTTGCAGGACAAACTCGACGATCTGCGCCAGAAGGCGACGATCGCTACCGGCCAGTCGATGCTGCTGCAGTATCATGGCG
>NZ_RZSJ01000138.1:0-11866 GCF_003998025.1 Mesorhizobium sp. M8A.F.Ca.ET.021.01.1.1 | reverse complement strand
GAGCGGCTTCTCTGTCGCTGCACAGGAAAGCGTAGAGTTCCTTCACGCAAATGCGGGCGTCCTTCTTGTCTTTTTGAAAGGGCGGGACGAGGGGCAACCTGATATCGGCCTTTTGGTAGAACGGACTGCGCTCTTCGTACAGCTGGTCAACCTTCTGCTCGATGTCGGCGCCTTGCAGCAGCGGCCGGCTGGTGTCCCTCTCGAGGCGCCTGCGGAGCTCTTTCAGCTCGGGTGTCGAGCCAGATCGACCTCGCCTTATTAAGAATCAGGGCTTGATTGGACTCCTTGCCAAAGCAGCCGCCGCCGGTTGCGATGACAATGGGGCCTCTCTCCAGCTGCTTGGCGAGCTCTTTGGTCTCCAGGTCCCTGAAGTGCGCCTCGCCACGGCCAGGGTCGGCGAACATCTCCATCAGATTGCCGTGATCGGCGACGATATGCTTATCGATGTCGACAAACTCCACCCCCAACTCCTTGGCAAGCTGGGCGCCGATGGTCGACTTGCCGCTCGCCGGCATGCCGACGAGCACGACCGGCCGCGTACCGAGGGCCGCGAGGATCTCGCCGGCTTGCGGCGAGCGAGCGACCGCAATCTGTTGTCTTGCGACGATGGGCGACCTGGAGGTCCCTGCCGCCCTCGACCTGCTTTCTCCTGACGAGTCCCAGTGTAATATCTCCCAGGCACCACGGGGAATGGGGACTAGCTGTGAGCTCTGCGCGCGGTGCGCGAGCTCGGCCCGATAACTGGCCGGCGTAGGGAACTCGACCTCGAAGCGATAGTTCTGCGCGGTTCTGAACGCCGTGTGAACGCCGCGTAACCGCGGCCTGTCCATCCTGATGACCCAGTTGGTGGTCTCGACCTCGCTGCAGTCCCGCTCCTCGAAGGCCAGTGCCGCCTTCCTGAAGGCGCGCGTAAAAGCCTCGTCCGGGATCTCGAAGACATGGCGCACGGCATTGGTGACCAGTTGGGCCTCCGGCGCCGTGCTCACGCTCTGGCCGGTCAACTCGTCGGCTATCCAGACCTGCCCGCCCGACCGTTGGTCAAGATGCGGCACCTTCACCTCGATGCCGTCCTGCCGCAAAAGCTCGGCAACCGCATGCACAATTTTTGGTAATCGCGCTTTCTTGCGCTTCGGCGGGGGCGGCTTCGAGCCTGGCCCGCTCAAGGGCCTGTTCGCTGCTCAGCGTTATCGTGCTGGCGCGGTCGTCTTCGGCCGAGATTGCTAAGGCGCTGAGCAGAATGCGCTTTTCGACGGCGAGTCTGATCGAGGCCTCCATGACCGATGCCGCCAGCGTGGGGTTGTCCTTCAGATCCGCCAGGCTGCCATCGACGTCGAACCGGCCCTGGTGGAGCTTTGCCGCCTGCGCCTTGACATATGGCGCCGACTTGAAGCCCGGCCTCTGCTCCAAGAGCCGCTGCAATTCGGTGGTTTTTTGCATGAACACCCGCGCACCGGTATCGGACTTGTAGGCGTCAGTGCCGACCTTGATGCCGACGCTCAACAGATTGATGGCGCTTTCATGCAGCTTGACTTCCGACTGCTCATGAGCCGGCTCGCTATTGAGCTGCAGGTTCCAGTCCTGGAGCTCGGCCACTAACAACGCGGCCAGTTCGCAGGCCACCGGATGCCTGGCGGCCTTGCTGTCTTCCCTCGCCCTGGCGATGAGCTCATGGAGGGCCTGGCCATCCGGCCGATCTTCCTGCAACAGTGCGCGGATGTCGGCCTTGAGCTCATTATGAATGCCCTCGTAGGTGCCGAAGATGGCACGCTCGGCAAACCAGCGTTGCGCCTCCAGCGGCTGCGCCAGCACGTTGCGCTGCAGGCAGCTGTAGGTCTCCAGCACCAGCCCGGTGGCCGACAGGATCTGCTTGGACCGGGTGAACTGGTAGCCGCTTTTCTCAATGGCCGGCGTGTGCGACTTCGGCGGCTTCATCGAGGCGATGCCGCGCGCCTGCAGCTGCGCGTCGAACTGGCGCACATGCTCGTAAAGGCGAGGCTGGTCGCCAATGATGACGACGGTGTCGCCATCAAAATCGCCGTCGAGCATTTTTTGTTCGACGCTTGGAACCGCAACCAAAGAGCCGGGCGCGAACACCTCCGTCGCCTGCAGGATGCCGACGCACTCGAGCGCGGTGTCGGCCTTGACCCGGTCCTTTTCCTCCAGCCAGTACGAATGGCACTTTACGTCCTCGGCAGACATCACGACCCCGCGCTCGGCGAAGTCCGCCGGCCACATTTCGTCGGGCACAACGATCAAGATGCCTTTGGCAAAGAAGGTCGGATCGTCGGCGGCAAGCCCAGCCCCCGACCTGTGCGCGAAGTTGAAGCTATATTGGAAGGCCACGCACCCATCCAGGAACGCCGCGGTCCGGTCGCCATCGCGCGCCGACCTGACCCGGTCGGCGGCGAACGGGCGCAGGTTGGGCTTGTCATAGGGGGAGCGTCCGACAAGCACGCCAGCGTCACGGGTCAAGGTCTTGCTCTTGCCCGTCGGCACATGCAGGCATTCGTCGCTGGACGGCACGGCGATAGCGCTCGAACCCTCGATATGCCCGCCCGTGACCGTCCGGAACAGCTCCTCGGCGGTGAGGCTTTGATGGGTTTCGAGCCAAGCCTGAGCCTTCTCGCGGGTCTCCTGTGCTACCTCGACGCTACGCGGATAATGTTGCAGCGCCGAGGGCGGTACCGCCGATTGCCTTTTATCGGCATAGGCAGGCATCCGCTCGGGAGCGTCGTGGCGAGCCCGGGCAATGGACGGCATGCGCTCGGCCAGTGAGGCCCTAATGAAGCCGCAGCCGTCATGCGGCCGCAAGGCGATCTCGCCGTCTCGCCCCTCGAACCGGAAGGGATGCACTGCGCCTGCGGGATGGTCGGGCAGAAGGGACAGCTTGAAGCACCCTTCCAGCGCATAATCATGGGGGCCAATGTCGGGGATGCCCGGCGGCGCGGCAAATCCGCGGCGCTGGGTATAGTAATAGGCTTCCTTGAACGGCGCCCAGGCCCGCGACAGCTGCTCAAAGGCCGTACCCGGAGCCGTCTCGGCATAGGGGATCGCCAAAAGCTTGCCGCTTGGGGCCTCTGCGGCCGTGAAAGGCAGGTGAGAGGCAAGCTGGTTCAGGCTCTTTTGCGGCGGCTTCAGTTTGCTGCCGCCGAACAGGTCCATGCGGTAGGGCACGCCCTCCACGGTGAACGTGCGTGTCAGCATGGCTCCAGTCGGAGTTCCCTTTAGCTGCACCGCCACCACCTTCACCGCGCCCGAGGTCAAGCGGTGGAAAATGGAATAGCGCAACTCGGCTTCGCTGGCCAGCGGCCGGCCTTGCATGTCGACCACCGGCAGCCGCATCAGTCCGGCATCGCCTTGCGGCGGTCTCGGCTCGTGGTCCATGGCCTGAAGGACCCGATGGACATCGAAGCTGGAGGCTGCATGCTGGGCCTGGATCATCGATGCGTTCTGCGCCATGAAGGTGTCGAGCGCTTCGAGCGGCTCCTTCGCCTCGATCTCGGCGATCACGCTCGAGTTCGCGCACCGCCTCGGCGCGCGCCGCGGCGCTCCTTCCTCGGCTGATGAACACTGCCGATCATAGATTCGACTGCCAGCCTCAAAGCCCCATCGTCGTGCATAATATGGGCTGGCCTCGCTACATTCGAAGGGGATCGAAGGCCGATCCCACGGTGCGGTGAAAGAAGCTGCAAGCGGCTTCCAAGACTAGGTGCGAGCACCTCGATCTCATTGTAGGCCCGTCATCGGATCATATGGAAATCGGTGAGCTTCATCCGCCGGCCTTTTACAACGTGGTTTGGTCGATCCTCTAGGGGATTACGCAGTCTTAAGCCAGCATTAATACCTTAGACGCGACACTAGGAATACTTTTACTATTCGCTAAAGCTCGATGCTATTTGACGAGGACTGGTCTTGCGTTTGCAGTTTTCTAGATGAGAGGGCTAAAGGACATTAGCGTCGGGACCAAGCTCTCGTTGGGCTTTGGGCTGGCGCTGCTGTGCGTCGTGGCCGTGGGAGTATTTGGGGTCGCGCAACTGCGATCACTCAACAAGGTCACGAGCGAGATCACCAGCGTTTGGTTGCCCCAGGTCCAGATCGTCGGCGAGATGAAGCGCAACCTCGCGGAACACCAGCTCTATGCGACGTTGCGCGTGCGCACTGCCGAGGCTGCGCAGATAGCCGGCATTGAGAAGGAGATGGCGAGGGAAAGCGACGAAATACTGCAAGGTCGGCGCGCCTATCGCCGGAGTGCCGGATCGCTGGCCGAGCAGCAGCTGTTCGACCAGTTCGTCAACCTATGGACGGCCTACGAAGATTCCCTGACATCGATTTTCCCGCTCCTCGAAACAGGAGGGCGAACAATGGCTGTCAAGGAGTTCGAGACGGTATCGCTCCCGACCGTTGCCGCCGCCACGCAGCGATTGGACGACCTGCTGGCCCTCACCAACGAGCGCAGCACGGCCGCGGCGGTGATGGCGGACAGGACCTACACCGTTGCGCAAAGATTGACTTGGCTGGCAGTTCTTTTTGCCGCCGGGTGTCTTGGTGGGCTTGTCGCCTGGATACGCCACAATGTCAGCAAGCCGATCCTCGCCGTGACCGAGGCGATGCGTTGCTTGGCGCAGGGCGAGCGCCGTTCGAGTCTCATTGCGCTGAAAAGGGATCGGCAGGACGAGGTTGGAGTGCTGTTCTCGGCCTTTGCCGGCTACCGGGCCAGCCTGGAGCGCAGCGATGCCTTGGCCCGAGAAGCCGAGCTGGAGCGGCAGCAATTGGCCGCGGCCGCCGCCAATATGCCCGTAGGGCTTTGCATGTTCGATGCGGAGAGGCGGCTGGTTCTGTGCAACCAAAGCTACGCCGATCTCTACCATGTGCCGGAGCCCCTGACTCGTCCCGGCACGCCGTGGATCGATTTGATGCGGTTCCGGATCGCGGCGGGCCTCTATGCCGGCCATGACCCGGAAAAGTATGTGCAGCAGCTGACGGAGACCATCGATCGCGCAGAGCGGACGGTGAGCCTGGTGGAACTCAGGGACGGACGCACCATCGACCTCATCCATCAGCCACTGCCGGGCGGCGGGTGGCTTGCCACTCACCATGACGTGACCGACTTGCGGCGGAGCGAAGCCAAGATTTCATACATGGCGCGCCACGACGGACTTACCGAGCTTCCAAATCGCATATTGTTCCGCGAACGCGCCGAGGAGGCTTTGGTCGAGATGCGGCGTGATGGTAGCAAGATTGCTTTCCACTGCCTCGATCTCGATCATTTCAAGATGGTCAACGACACGCTGGGGCACCCGGTTGGCGACGCCTTGCTGAAGGAGGTCGCCGCCAGACTGAAACAGGTGGCCCGTGAAGGCGACACCGTGGCAAGGCTCGGCGGCGATGAGTTCGTGATCATTCAAACCGCGGTTGATCAGCCGGTCGAGGCGACAGCTCTTGCCCAACGGGTCATTGATGGGCTGAGCGCACCTTATGTCGTCGATGGCCACGGGGTTATGATCAGCGCCAGCATCGGCATCTCGATCGCGCCGGACGATGGCATTGACGCCGACCAACTTCTCAAGACCGGCGACATGGCGCTCTACCGGGCGAAGGCGGAAGGCCGCGGAACCTACAGGTTCTTCGAACCGGAAATGGATGCGCGCATGCAGGCGCGGCGGTTTCTCGAACTCGACCTGCGCGAAGCGGTGGTGCGGCAGCAGTTCGAAATCTACTACCAACCGCTCCTCAATCTCGACCGCGGCGAGGTCAGCTGCTTCGAGGCGCTGCTGCGCTGGCATCACCCGACGCGCGGCATCGTATCCCCGGGAGAATTCATCCCGCTGGCCGAGGACATCGGCCTCATCGTCCCGATCGGTGAATGGGTTATCAAGCAAGCCTGTCTCGACGCGGCAAGCTGGCCCGGTAGCATCAAGGTCGCCGTCAATCTGTGCCCGGCGCAATTTCGCAACGCGCGCTTGCTCTCCACCATCGTCGAGGCATTGGATATCTCGGGACTGCCCCCCAGCCGGCTTGAGCTTGAGATCACCGAGACAGTGCTGCTGGCCAACAGCCAGGCGACTCTCTCGATGCTGCAACATATCCACATGCTCGGCGTTCATATCGCGATGGACGACTTCGGAACCGGATATTCGAGCTTGAGCTATCTGCGCTCGTTCCCATTCGACAAGATCAAGATCGATCAATCCTTCATCACGGACGCCGGAGATATCGACAGTTCCGTCGCCATCATTCGAGCGGTCACGAGCCTCGGCAACAGCCTCGGGATGCAGACCACCGCCGAGGGCGTCGAGACCGTGGAGCAGCTGGAACGGGTCCGAAGAGAAGGCTGCACCGAGGCGCAGGGCTTCCTGCTCAGCCGCCCGCTGCCCGCGCGGGACATCCCCGCGATGCTGGAGCGGACCCGCGCCGTGGTGGCGGGCGAGATCATTGAGACCGAACCCGAAACGTCAGGCGAGCGAGACACGGACAAGCCGGGCAGGCGTCGCAGTAGGGCGTCTGTCCCCGCCTAACCGGGATGCAAGCGAAAAACAGTGCCAACGAACATGAGTTTGCCGGCCTAGTTCAGGCCGCCACTCGGATCATGTCGATAGCGGGTGTGTAGGTCGGCGCGGCTCGAAATTAGGTGTGCTGAGCGCCGGTCAAAGTGGGATTAGCTTGTCATATCGATTATGGGATCCAGGTTGAACCCGACTTGCAGGACTCTGCTCGTAACCGAGCAGATCAACCTCACATTCGGTCGCTGCTCTTCACGGCTGCACCAACATCCCGCCTACGGCCGCTGGGCTCGGGCGACGAGACCATTCTGAGTGAGCGGCGTTTTATATACCCGTTCGGTCGTCAGTACCTTGCGTTCACGACAGATACGCCGGCGATCCTCCTGCTCCGGTGTTGGCTCTTTGACCATTGCACATATGCGCGGTTCGCCTCGCTTGAAGGCAAGGAGAGACGAGCGTTTCACCATCGATCTTATCGGTTTTGGCTCGGCGACTGCGACGAGACACTGCGATAGAAGCGGGATCAACGACGTAGCTCTCGATCCCCGCCTTGCTCAGAACCCGATGGATCAGGAGCCATCGAGCCCGGCTTCCTGGATAGCGACGACGGGGAAGTCTGGCCCCATGCGTGCTCTTGCCTTCTCTCGCACGCTATCGAAGCGACGGAACAAGGCGGATAAATCACCACTGGGGACACTGTGTTTCGACAACTTCTCGCCGCCACCTGGCGACAACGACGAGATCAGCCAGGTTGAACGGCTGAGCTCCAGCGATACGAAGATTGCGCCCAGACCAGTCCGGATAGCAGTCAGAGTTTCGGATCGGTCGGCCACTACATGCATGGTGTTCCTCCGCGGGGTGTTTGTTAGCAGCGTCACTCTGCCAGAGCACGCGCCGCTATCCATCCGTCGCCATGGGATCTGGTGATTGTTCATGTCGCCGATTCCCGCGAAGGAACGCCACCATGACCAAGATTGAAAGTAAGACCGCCAGCGCTGCCGTCAAAGACATTCTGCTTTCAGACCCGGACGGACTTCACGAAATGATCCGTGCGGTGATGCAGGAGGTGCTCGAGGCCGAGATGGACGACGGTGGAGGAGACCATCGAGCGCACGCTGACCTTCTTTTGCCTGCCGCGCCAGCATCACAAGCATCTCAAGAGCACCAACATGCTTGAACGGCTCAATGAGGAAATCCGCCGGCGCACCTATGTCGTGCGCATCTTCCCCAACGCCGAAAGCTGCCTGCGCCTCGTCAGGGCGCCGGCTGTCGAAACCAACGAAAACTGGATGGAGGCCCTACATCAACATTGACGACCTGCGCGAGCACAAGAAGCTCGCTCTACGCCAAGCCGCATGACCAGCATCGTGGCCGCCCCATTTTGCAGAACTTGACGCACACAACCGCCACTTCGAGTTTACCGACCGCACCGAGTCATCCACGCAAAGACCTGCGCAGCGTCAGCTTCAGAGCTTGGTCCCACCGGCTGAACGCCAAAAAAGCGGATCTTGGCCATCGGAAGCGCCCTCAACCGACTGAGAGGTTTCGGCTTATGCGATGCGACTGGCAGTCCTGCGCTCCGGGGACAAGGCCGTGGCGGCAGAAGATCCCCTGGACATCAGGCGATGTCCGGAAGGCAGCATCGTAGTAACGGTTTTTACGCCGCTCGCGGCACGCGCGAGGTGAACGTCGCCCGGGTGACCGACACGCTGGTGCCGTCAATATCGCTGATAATCTCCACCCTGGCCTCCAGTTGTTTCACCAGTGCTTCGACGATGGCTGTTCCAAGTCCGGTAGCCGGTACGTCGTTGGCGATCTTGCCGACGCCATTGTCCGAAACCGTCAGTTTCCAGTCACTGCCCGCGGTCTCGTAGCTCACCTGGATGCGAGCGCCGGTTCTCTTCTTGGGGAAAGCATATTTGATGGCGTTGAGCACGAGTTCGGTGACAATTAGTCCCAGACTGACTGCCCTTTGCGAATCTATCCTGCCGCCTTCGGCCATTACGGTGACCGTGATCGGCTGGGCTTCGCCGACCATCGACGAGGCGAGGCTGCTGCACAATTTCGGTAGGTAAGAGCCGACATCGATCTCGTCGACGCCGGCGGAGGTGTGGAGATGGCGTTGCACCTCGGCCACGGACAGAACGCGCTGATGGGCGTCCTTGAGATGCTGGCGCGTCTCTTCCGACGTCACCGAGCGTGCCTTCAGCAACAGGATCGAGGCAATGATCTGCAGGCTGTTGGCAACCCGATGCTCCATCTCGCGCAGCAGGACGTCTTTCTGCCGAAGCAGGTCTTCGGTGCGACCGAGCAGTTCTTCCTTCTCCCGCTCGATGATACGACGGGCCGTTATGTCATTGAAGGCGAGAAGGATGGTGATGGCCGAACTATGGTCGTAAAGCACCTTGCGGGCATTGAGCAGCATGGTGCGACGGCCGATCCGCGTTCCTGAGCCATGCTTGCCTCCCTCTATCCCTTGATCTGGATCTTCTTCGGCCGATCCGCCTCCGGCCGGTGCAACTCGACTTCGAGCAGCCCGTTGGCGAAACGCGCCTCGACCCGTTCCGGGTCGACGCGGAATGGCAATTGCACTGTCCGGGAGAAGGTCCCATAGGCGCGCTCACGGCGGTGCCAGACGGATTTCTCGTCCTCCGTTCGAGGCTCGCGCGTTCCCTTCAATGTCAGAATGTTCTCGCGCACCGTGAGGCCGATTTCGTCAGGTGATATCCCCGGCAGTTCCGCGGCCACCGCCACGCTGTCCTCGCCAGTCCAAAGATTGATCGGCGGAAACTCCTGAGCGGCGCTGGCGGTCAGCCCGGCCAAACGCTGGTTTACTTCCTGTTGCATGCGCCGCATTTCCACAAACGGATCGAACCCGATGCGGCCGAAATCCGACAAAAGCATGTACATCCTCCTATGATTCACGACCTTGCATGATTGCCACGCGCGACACGTGCGTGCGCACCGGAAGCGGAATCGATCGATGGCAACAGGAGGGGCGATCAGCACAGAGACCGAGCGGCCCGATCGCGCAACCTCGCAGAATGCGAGAAAGAGGGGTTCGGGCAGACGCCGGAACACATCCTCCTTGCGAAGCGACATGAACCGAACTCGATCCACCGTAGGGCCGGACCGTCATTCCCGTGCCAGGACCCGATAGCGGCATCCGGCTTTATCATTAGGTGGCCCCAAATGGCCTTTCACGAGGTGATCTTTGACATTCCACCAGTCACCTCTTCGGCAACAGCGGGGTCCCTTCGAATCCGTAGCCACGTTGCCTCTAGTCGCTGATTTGGCTTCCCTTTGCGCAACTGTCGGGATCGACGAAGCGTCCCGAATTGCACCGCGGTTCGATCAACTGATCGCAGGCGACGCGCCGCATCGTCATGGTAGCTGACGAATGAATCGGCATGACACGTCGCAGTGACCGAGACATCAAGCCAGCACCTATGTCGGCTTGCCGCAAGTCAAAAGAATCCAGCCCTGCGTGCCGCGTTCGCTGACCTTCGCCAGTGACGCCATTTGCATTTCGGCCGGACAGATGGGCACAGACATGTGCAATTCCCGCATCGCCCATTATTGGAACTCACAAGGCGGCGTTCTTTCCGTCTTGGCGAGCAGCGGGCCAACGCGTTACCGGCGGTGATCTTCCTGCAGCTTTAAATCAGTCGCCACCAACGACGAAATCAGATTTGGCCAGCACGCCGGCAATCCTGGCAAATCCCACAATGCTTGCCGCGCCTGCTCGGGTGTCATCTGTCCGGCGATCGCTGCGTTGCTGCTTCTCACCGCGCAACTGAATACCGGTCCCCGACGCGCTTTTGGCCACTGATTCAGGAATACGAGCGCTTCGCGCACTGTGTTGATGTCGTGACGACGTCGTTGGTCTTAACCTGGACCGGCGATAGGAAAGCCAGACCGGTTATTCTTACCTCCCTGCGATCGCACGCTGGATCTTTCATTCGGTGGTTGGTTGCGTGACAGGTTTCGAACGTTAGGTCTTGTTTTCTCTGGAAGATCGGGCTGTACGACATAATCCAAATGTTGCGACGCAGCGAAGGCTTCTGCTGGTTCCCGAGTTGAAAAAGCCAGTTGCACCTGGATGAGTGTGTCGCCGCCACCCAATAGCCCATCAGATGTTCAATGGCAGGCGGCGTCCGACGCTCGAACAGCAAGCGCCACGGCCGGCGGGTAGCCGATGCCACAGCTTTGGAGCTGCCCCGGATACTATTATAAGACCGATTGACGCGGGGCTCGACGCGTTTGCGGCAAATAAGCTCGAGTGTGGACAGAGATGTGACGTTCTATTGAGTCGCTGACCCAATCGGTAGCGACCTGGTGATCCACGCAACCAATTCCGGTCGTTTCTGTCACTAAGAACTCGATATTCGCTATTTGCACCTCGAAAGTCGCATAATTGGCAGTGAGAAACTCAACGCGTTGTGAGGATGGCATAGAGAAGCAGTAGCCCCTTCTCTAGTCTCGCTACGGGAAAAATTCTGGAAAATGGGTCTGCTTGGCTGGACGCAGAACGCTGTGGTTATTCAGCCGGCATTTCTGAAGCCTCTCCAAGACAAACAGCTTGCCTTCGCGCACGCTGTCTTCGAGCGGCTTCGGCTTCGCCAGATGCGCCGCAATCGCGCTGGCCAGCATGCAACCTGTCCCGCGCATCGATGTGGCAAGGCGCGGTGCATCGAAGCGGATGGGTTCGTGCCCGGAGCGTAACAGAATATCGGTCGACCGGGTTCCCGACGCATGCCCACCCTTGATCAGCAGGGCTTGAGGGCCGGCGGCCAGCAGTCTTTTTCCTTGTTGGAGCGCTCCGTCCTCATCCACTGCCAGTTCGGAGCCACTAAGGAGCGCCAGTTCAGGGAGGTTGGGCGTGACAATGCAGCAAAGCGGCATAAGATCGCGCTTCATGGCAGCGATAGCGCCTGCTTGCAGAAGTGCGCGGCCTGAGGTGGAGGCCAGCACAGGGTCGAGTACTGCGGGGACATGCGGAAATTTGCGCAGCACTGCGGCAACGGCAACAATGATCTTGGCAGTCGCCAGCATGCCGATCTTGATTGTGGCCACGTCGTTGGCCTGCAGCGCGGCGCACATCTGATTGGCCACCAGGCTAGGTGGCGAATAATAGATTTCGATCACGGCGTCATGCGTTTGCACCGTTAGCGCTGTGACGGCGAGACAGGTGCGCACGCCAATGGCAGAGATCGTCTCGATATCGCGTGCAATTCCAGCACCGCCACTGGAGTCCGATCCACCGACGACAAGCACATGTGGTTCTCGCCTCAGCGCCATTGGTCCGTCTTTTCGATCCATTCTCGCGTGCGCGCCTCGGGGTCGTCGTTGAGCGTGATGTCGGT
>NZ_RZSJ01000137.1:0-11905 GCF_003998025.1 Mesorhizobium sp. M8A.F.Ca.ET.021.01.1.1 | reverse complement strand
TCGCCCGCCCGATCAGTTCGGCGTCGGAGGCTTCGCTCTCATCCAGCATCATCGCCATCATTTGCCTGTTGGACGAAGGCTAATGGCTAATCCTTGGGGTGATGGAAAGATTTTTTTCGAACAGGGCCTTTTGCAGCTAGGGGCGTGTTGATATTCAGGTCAGGCCGGCCTCACCTGAATATCAACACGCCTGGCCCGCCGCCCAGCCCGACGACCATGCCCACTGGAAATTATAGCCGCCGAGCCAGCCCGTGACGTCGACGACCTCGCCGATGAAGAACAGGCCGGGTATCGATTTCGCCCGCATCGTCTTCTGGTCGAGCCCGTTGGTGTCCACCCCGCCGAGCGTCACTTCCGCCGTACGGTAGCCCTCCGACCCGGCTGGCTTGATGCGCCAGTCGTTGACCGCGGCCTCGATGGTTTTGATCTGGGCCTCGGAAAGATCGGCAAGATTGCCGTCGAGTCCGGTTCGCTCGGCTATCGCCTGGGCAAGCCGTTTCGGCAAGTGATTTGCCAGCACCGTCTGCACCGCTTGCCGGCCATTGCCGCGCTTGGCGACGCGGACGAGCTCAGCCACATCCGTGCCCGGCAGCATGGCGATGCGGATTTCATCACCCTCGCGCCAGTAGGAGGAGATTTGCAGGATGGATGGCCCGCTTACGCCGCGATGCGTGAACAGCATCGCCTCGGAAAACCGCGCCCTGCCGCAGGCAATCTCGGCGTCGACGGCGTTCCCGGCCAGGGGCGAAAGCCGATCGAGCGTTTTTGCATCGAAGGTCAGCGGCACCAGGGCAGGCCGTGTTTCTACGACGGCAAGGCCAAACCGATCGGCAAGCTCGTAGCCGAAGCCCGTCGCGCCCATCTTGGGGATCGACTTGCCGCCACAGGCCACGACCAGGGACCGGCAAGAGACCGAGCCGGCGGAGAGCCTGAGTTCAAACCCTTCCTCGGTCTTGTCGATAGTTTCAACTGAAGTCGACAATACCAGCTCGGCGCCCCTGCCCTGCATTTCCGAGACCAGCATGTCGATGATCTGGCGCGCCGAGCCGTCACAAAAAAGCTGCCCCAGTGTCTTCTCGTGATATGCAATGCCGTGACGTTCGACGAGCGCAATGAAGTCGCGCTGCGTATAGCGGCTGAGCGCCGAGATGCAGAAATGCGGATTCCTCGAGATGAAATTCTTCGGGCTCGCATGGATGTTGGTGAAATTGCACCGACCGCCGCCGGAGATGCGGATCTTTTCGCCAGGTGCCGCCGCATGATCGAGGATGAGCACCGAACGGCCGCGCTTGGCGGCCTCCACGGCGCACATCAATCCGGCGGCGCCGGCGCCAATGATCACGACATCATAGGATTGCATCAGGCTGATCGTTCCCGCATGACCCGCGCCGCTTTAGCGGGCGAGCCGGTCATCCCGCCTGATACCTCCAATGTGGCGCGCGGCCAACAGGGTGGCGAAGGCTCAGACCAGCGTTTCGGCGAACAAATCCGTCAATCGCTTCCAATGCCGCTCGGCACCGGTTGCATTGAAGACACTATGGTCGGGCACACACCAGCCATGCGCCATGCCGACATAATTCTCGATCGTGTGGTCGACTTCAGCATTCCGCAGCGCCTCTTCCAGCCTCGTCGACTGTTCCGGCGGAAAGCTCCGGTCGACGCCCGCCATACCGACATAGATGCGCGCCTTGATGGAAGCCGCCTTGCGGTGCGGACTGTCGGCGGCATCGCTGGCGAGGTTGCCGCCATGGAAACTGGCGGCGGCCCGGATCCTGTCGGGATAGGTCGCGGCGGCGTTGAGCGCCCGCGCGCCGCCCATGCAATAGCCGACGACACCAACAGGTCCGGCGATCCTCTCGGCGGCCAGAGCATCGAGGAAGGCGCTGCCGTCGCGGATGGTCATGCCCTGCGTCGTGCCGCCGCTCAGCATCAACAGCAGGGCCTTGGTCTTTGCCTCGGCAAAGGCGGTTTTGGGATCGAACGGGCCATACGGCGCATAGCGGTAGAAGAGATCGGGCACCAGCACGGCATAGCCATGCCCCGCGAGGCGCTCGGCCATCTGGTCGAGCACCGGACGCGGACCGAAAATATCCATGTAGATGATGATGCCGGCCCTGGCGGGCGCGGCTGGACGAAACAGCCGTGCCTTCGCCGTGCCGTCCAGGGTCTTGATCTCGATGTCCTGCTTCGTCATTGCGCGCTCCGCCGGTTGCCAGGCGATAGATATCCGCGCCGCCCGCCAGGGCAAGCCGCAACCTGCCGATCTCGGTCAAGTTTCCGTGCGGTTCGGAGGAATGCCTATACTCCGGCGAACGCCGCCATGTGGAAAGCCTGGACATGGGCCGGATAGCGATGCTCAGCGCCGTAGGGACAGGCGTTGCGGTCGAGGCAGCCGCCGGCACGGCAAGGCGCACCATCCGTGCCGCGCACATGCGCCAGGCACGCCTGGTGCGCGAAGCCGTCCACCGAATAGGCGCCGACTGGACAGGACTTTAGGCAGGGTTTTTCGATGCATGCGTCGCAAAGGTGAATCGCTGCGTCAGCTTCGGGGGTCGCGATCTCCCGATCGAACAGCAATGCGCCGCGATAGGCGTGCCAGAGCCCATATTTCGGATGCATCAGGATCCCCAGCGGCGACGGTTTCAGCCCCTCGGCCCGCATCGCCCATCGCTGGAACGGCAGATACGGGCGGTCCGAAGGCGACACAGCGCGCGCGCCGAAATCGTCGGCAACGGCGCCGATGACCGCGCGCGACCATGTGTCGAGCGGATTGATGGCGGACGGTGGCTGCTTCTCACGCCACCGCAGGAAGTGCGGCCACGGCGCCGCGCCCGCCTGCCCGACCAGCAGCACCGACCTGGCTGGGACGCCTGATGAGCCTAGGGGAACGTCTTCGCCATCGACGAAATTGAAGCCGCCGCGGACAATTAGTCCATATCGGACCAGGGCCCCGCTGAGATGATCATAGCTACGGATCATCGGGCTTCAGCTTCGCTTTTAGCTCGCGAACTGCGTCGCTCTCGTTTTGGATCGTGCGGGTGAGAACAGCCGTAGACCTTGCGAATCCAAGCTTGTCCTCGGTCGTCAACGATCATCACAGCGCACGTGTATCCGGTTTCGTCCGCCGAGCACTGCCTGGTTTTCGGGAGATCGAACTCAATTTCAATTTGGCTAGAACAAACCCGAAGACCCTTTGCGGCAGTTTGAGTTTCGATCATTGACCGGTATTTGGCGGCTATCGAAGCGAATTCCGACAACGTACCTGATAACTGGCCTGATAAGTCAATCAGGATTTTGGCCGTAGAGTGCTCTCGTGCGTGCGCGTGAAGTTTGCCGATGGCCCAATAACCATCGGCGTCGTTGTTGCGGCTGATGAATGACGCGGCGACATCAGCCGCGATCCCCCTCAATGCCTTTCGACCCATCTCGATCTCCGACCGCCCGCCCGGAGAATAGCGGCGGCGTCGGCAAGAATCATCCCTTCCGGTCCGGATCGGAGAACGCGCTCCGCCAGACTTCCTTGTGGATGATGTTGGCGACTTTAGCCCCGCCTGACTCGGGCTCCTTTCAGGTGAAGGCGTCGGGCATCGACCCTTTCTTCTTGGCGATGAAGTCCTTCAGGGCTTCGTCGATGCCTTCATCAAGGTGCGGCGCCTCGTAAGCCTCCAGCCAGCGGCGGGCGAGATCGTTGGCACGCTGCGGGGCGGTCTTCTGGCCTTCGGCCAGCCACTGCTCATAGGAGTTGTTGTCGGCGATCGACGAGCGGTAGAAGGCGGTCTGGAAATTGGCCTGGGTATGGTCGCAGCCGAGATAGTGGCTGCCCGGGCCGACCTGGCGAATGGCATCCATCGCCTGGCCGTTTTCCGACAGGTCGACGCCTTCGCAGAATTTCTGCTGCATGCCGAGCTGGTCGATATCCATCATGAATTTTTCGTAGCAGGACGCCAGCCCGCCCTCGAGCCAGCCGGCCGAATGCAGCACGAAATTGGTGCCGGCGAGAATCGTCGAGTTCAGCGTGTTGGCGCTCTCATAGGCTGCCTGTGCATCCGGAACCTTGGACGCGCAGAGCGAGCCGCCGGTACGGAACGGCAGTCCGAGGCGGCGGGCGAGTTGCGCTGCTCCATAGGAGACCAGCGACGGTTCCGGCGTGCCGAAAGTCGGCGCGCCCGACTGCATCGATATCGACGAGGCGAAGGTGCCGAACAGCACCGGGGCGCCCGGACGGATCAGCTGCGTGAACGATGCGCCGGCCAGCACTTCGGCCAGCACCTGCGTCAGCGTACCGGCGACCGTCACCGGGCTCATCGCGCCGGCGAGGATGAACGGCGTGACGATGCAGGCCTGGTTATGCCGCGAATAGACTTTCAGGGCGCCAAGCATGGTCTCGTCGAACACCATCGGCGAGTTTGCGTTGATCAGGCTGGTCAGCACCGTGTTGTTCTCGACGAAATCGTCGCCGAACACCAGCTTGGCCATCGCCACCGTGTCCTCGGCGCGCTCCGGCGCGGTCACCGAACCCATGAACGGCTTGTCGGAATATTTGATGTGCGCGTAGACCATGTCGAGATGGCGCTTGTTGACCGGCACGTCGACCGGCTCGCACACCGTGCCGCCCGAATGGTGGATCGACGGCGCCATATAGGCGAGCTTGACGAAATTCTGGAAATCCTCGATCGTCGCATAGCGCCTGACGCCGTCCAGATCACGCACGAAGGGTGGGCCATAGACCGGCGCGAACACGGTCGCATTGCCGCCGATCTGCACCGAGCGCTCCGAATTGCGGGCATGCTGGGTGTAGATGGACGGCGCGGTCTTCAAGAGCGAACGGCAGAGCCCTTTGGGAAAATGCACGCGCTCGCCCTTGACGTCGGCGCCGGCCTCTTTCCACAATTGCAGCGCTTCCGCGTCATCGCGAAAAATGATGCCGATCTCCTCCAGCACCGTGTCGGTGTTCTTCTCGATCAGCGCCAGACCTTCCTCGTTCAGCACCTCGTAGACGTTGATCTTGCGCTTGATGTAGGTGAGCTGGGTGCCGGGACCGCCGCCGGAACGCGCGGCCCGGCGGGCCGCCGCTCCACCGCTGGCGCCGCGCCCACGCCGCGCGTTGGACGCTTCCTGGTCGACTGCCGCGTGTTCGCTCATGATCGCTCTTCCCTGAATATGGCCTGCCTGACTATGGCCGGTCCGTAACCGTTGCGGCCGCATGGCGCGGCTTTCGCCGGATCGTAGCCATGCACCCTATTCGAAACGGCCCGTCCGCGCCAACGCCTGTCGCAAAATCGACAAGAAATCCGATAGATTTTCCAGTCGCTTTCCTTTTGCGGGAAGTCGCAAATCAGCTATGGATACCCGCCCGTTGCGGGTTAGGTATGAACGCCATTATTTTGTGCCTTGCGACACAGTCGCGATGCCGTGAGGAGCTGGGATTAAAATGTCCGACGACGAGATCATCCTTTCTGAACTTTCCGACGACGAGTTGGTGCAGCAGATGCACGACGATCTCTATGACGGTCTGAAGGAAGAGATCGAGGAAGGCACGCGCATCCTGCTCGAGCGCGGCTGGGCTCCTTACAAGGTGCTGACCGAGGCGCTGGTCGAAGGCATGCGTATCGTCGGCGAGGATTTTCGCGACGGCATCCTGTTCGTTCCCGAAGTGCTGCTGTCGGCCAATGCCATGAAGGCCGGCATGTTCATCCTGCGTCCGCTGCTCGCCGCCACCGGCGCGCCCAAGCAGGGCAAGATGGTGATCGGCACCGTCAAGGGCGACATCCACGACATCGGCAAGAACCTCGTCGGCATGATGATGGAAGGCGCCGGCTTCGACGTCATCGACCTCGGCATCAACAATGCGGTCGAGAAGTATCTCGATGCGATCGAGCAGCATCAGCCCGACATCATCGGCATGTCGGCGCTGCTCACCACCACCATGCCCTATATGAAGGTCGTCATCGACACGATGAAGGAAAAGGGCATCCGCGACGACTATGTCGTGCTGGTTGGCGGCGCGCCGCTCAACGAGGAATTCGGCAAGGCCGTCGGCGCCGACGCCTATTGCCGCGACGCGGCGGTGGCGGTCGAGACCGCCAAGGATTTCATGAAGCGCAAGCACAACGTGCGCGCTTCGGCCTGATCCAAGGCATCGGGACGACGAAAAGGAAGCCGCGCCTTGCAGCGCGGCTTTTTTGTTCCCAGATGAGGGACGTGGCTGCCGATCAATTGGCGACGGTGTCTTTGACCGCCCTCGCCGTCGATTTGACATCCTTGCCGACACCCCGAATGGTGTTGGCGCAGGCCGTGAGTGCAAGCGCGCAGGCAAGGATGGCGATCGGCGCAATGCGTAGCAGTTTCATGGACGGTGTCTCCCTCGACAGATAGATTAGCCCCGCAGCGAAAGCCGGTTCTACTTGGTCAAGACGAAAAAAACCAAACCGAATCAGACAGACAGGCTGCTCGTCATCGCCTGCGGAATGATTGCGCGTGAGGTATTGGCCGTCAAGGAACAGCTCGGGCTGAGCCACCTGGAATTGACCTGTTTGCCGGCGGAATTTCATTTCTATCCGGACCGCATCGCGCCGGCCATGGACAAGGCCATCGAAAAGGCCAAGGCGGAGGGTTACGAACACATCTTCGTCGGTTATGCCGATTGCGGTACGGGCGGTCTGCTTGACCGCGTGCTGGAAAAGCATGGCGTCGAGCGCATGGCCGGCCCGCATTGCTTCGCCTTCTACCAAGGCATGGACGCCTATGCGAAGGTCGCCGACGACGACATGATGTCTTTCTACATGACCGACTTCCTGTGCCGTCAGTTCGATGCCTTCTTCATGAAGCCGCTCGGCCTGGACAAGCACCCGGAGCTGATCAAGGACTATTTCGGCAACTACGAGAGACTGATCTATCTGGCGCAGACCGATGATCCTGAACTCGATAACGTCGCGGAAAAAGCCGCTGCTCTGCTCGGCCTCGCCTACGAGCGCCGCTCGACCGGTTATGGCGATCTGAAGCCGGAGTTGGCGCGGGCCGCAACAAACGCCTGAAGGCGTCAGGCTGCTTCTTCCGCCGCCAGCGCCGTCAGCACATCGGCAAAGCTCGTCCTGCAGACAAAACCCAGCCTGTCCCTAGCCCGCGACGCGTCATAGACCCGGTCGATCGAGGAAAACATCGTCCAGCCCTTGCGCGCATAAAGGGCGGGAAATTCGGGATAATAACGCGCCACGACCGATGGAGCGTCGGCGATCAAGTCCGCGCAATCATCGGGCTGGAACGGCGTTGGCGCACAGGCGATGAAGATGTCGAAGCCGAGCTCCGGCGCCTTCTCCAATGCCGCGACATGCGCCCGCGCCGCATCGTCCACCGTCAGCCGCCGAAACAGCAGTTCGTTTGCCTTGGTGTTGGCGTCCGACTGTTCGATCGCATGCGCCATGTCGTCGGCTTCGGGAAAGAAGCGCGCCGTGCGCAGCACGACCACCGGCAGGCCATGCTGAAGATGGTAGAGGCGGCAAAGATGTTCGGCCGAGAGCTTGGTCACTCCATAGATGTTGCGCGGCTCGGGCGACATCGCTTCCGTCAGCCACGCCGCCCTGCGCGCACCGCCCTTGAAGCCGTCGCGTATCGCCTGCGAGATCATCAGCGAAGTCGTTGACGTAAAGACGAAGCGTTGCACATTGGCCGCCACCGCCGCATCGAGCAGGTTTAGCGTGCCTTGCACGTTGGTCGCGATGAAATCGCTGTTGGCATGGCTTTCTATGTTGGGCTTGTGCAGCGCGCCGCTGTGAATGATGGCCTCGATCCGGTTTTCCCCAACGGCACGCATCACGAGGTCACGGTCGGCAATCGAACCGACGATCCGCGTTTCGGCCGACGGAACGGGATCGAGGCCGGTGACGTCATGTCCAAGCCCGCGCAGGCGTGGCGCCAACGCGCTTCCCAGCCAACCCGATGATCCCGTAAGCAAGATTCGCATTCGTCACACCATGAATTTCGATCGTGACGCTGTTAAGCATGGATGACAGGCGCCAGCGACCCGGTAAGTTATGCACCAGACGGCAGCGGCGCCGTTCCAGACAAAACAGGGAATCCTTCGATGAACCTCCGCCCCTTGCTTGCCGTTGTCGGCCTGCTCTGCTGCTCCTTGCCCGCCCTTGCCGACGGTCAAGTGCAGAAACTGATCACCGCCTCCGACAAGGCGCGGCTCGACAAATATGGCGACACCCGCAAGGCAGCACTCGCCGAGGCAAAGGCGGGCAAACCCGCCGAGGTCAAGCAACTCGACGCGCTGCTGGCCAAGCCGCTGGTCGCCTTCTCCGACAAGGATCTCACCGGCAACTGGCGGTGCCGCACGATCAAGGTCGGCGGACTGAGCCCACTCGTCATCTATGGCTGGTTCAAATGCAGGGTGACCGATGATGGCTCCGGCTGGCGGCTGGAAAAGATCAGCGGTTCGCAGCGCACCCAGGGCCGCTTCTTCGACGATGGCGACAAGCGCTCGATCTATCTTGGCTCCGGCTCCGTCAACGACGACCGGGCAAAGCCCTATGGCAGCGGTCCGCAGACCGATCAGGTCGGTTACGCCTTCCGCAACAGCGCCAAGGAATGGCGCATCGAATTCCCCGCGCCATATTACGAATCGAAGCTCGACATCATGGAGTTCAAACGCTGACCGGCCTTCATGTCCTGGTAAGGCTTCCGGCATACCAAGGATTAACCCGCCTGCCCTAAGGTCCGGCCACGTCAGCCGGTCCTTGGAGCATGGCAAGATCAATGGCAGCGTCGGAATCCAATCCGCGACCGATTGTAGTCGTCACCGGCGGCGGCGCGCATGTCTGGGCCATGATCAACGATCTCGCCGACCGCGTCGGTCCTGTCACCGTCGTCCTCGAAATCCCTGAATCTAAAAAACAATTGCTGCGCGGCCGCGCCCGACGCCAGGGCTGGATCTCCGCCATGGGCCAGCTCGGCACCATGGTGCTGAGCAGGCTTGGCAAACGGCTCAACGTCAAACACGCCGCCCGGTTGATTTCCGAGGAGAAGCTTGAAACGGAGCCTCGGCAAGGCCAGGTCATCGTCCATGTGGAATCCGCCAACGGGCCGGAATGCCTGCAGGCGATCGAGACGATCAAGCCCGGCGTCGTGCTGTTGAACGGGTGCAGGCTGATTTCCAGGGAGATGCTGGCCAAAATGCCTTGCCCGGTACTCAACTATCATGCCGGCATCACGCCGAAATACCGCGGCATGAATGGCGGCTATTGGGCATTGACGTCAGGCGATCCGCAGAATTTCGGCACGACCGTCCATCTGGTCGATGCGGGCGTCGACACCGGCGGCGTGTTGAAGCAGGTGCGCGGCAAGCCCAAACAAGGCGACACCATCTCTAGCTATGCGCTGCGCCAGGCGGCGTTTTCGCGCGACATCTGCGTCGAGGCGGTCAGCGATGCGCTGGCCGGAAAACTCGCAACGTTCGATCCAGGGCTGCCATCGAAACAGTGGTACCACCCAACGATCTGGTTCTACGTCTGGACAGGGCTGAGAACCGGCATCTGGTGACGCATCCAGCCTCGGCAAGAGCGCAAACTCGGCCGCCATATTGCTGCATTGACCCCGCCGCGACATGGGTCGCAAACGAATAAACCCACCTTTCATTTTACGACATCCAAATGCGTCGCTTTTGAATGCGCGCGCGTCGTCCCATAACAAGCAGCCTTACGGCGCTTGCGGCAATGCTCGGAATATCGAGGAGCGAGAATTCATGGCCGATCTTATCGTCGTCTACTGGCGCGACATCCCTGCCCAGGTCATCGTCAGGAAAGGCCGGCAGAACGCCAAGCGCGAATTGCCATTGCGCTTCACCGAGGCGATCGACATGTGCGCCATGCGCACCGGCGCCGGTGGCACCGACGACTATCTCGCCGAATGGCGCAAGGCCGAACCGGTTGCGGTCGGTGACGATCTCGAAGCCGAGGTCGAAAAGGCTTTCCACGAGCTCGACGCGAAATACGACCGCGAGCGGCTGGTCGCTCTGGTCAAGGCGGGCGGGAAAGAAAATGTCTGACGAGAACCCGACGGTTACCCAAGCCACGTTGGTCAAGAAGGCTGCGGCGAAATCCGACTACAAGCCGGCCGACGTCTCGCCGCAGCGCCGCGTGCAGCGCTCGTTCGCGGTGAGATTATGGTCCATTCGGCACTCGCGCCTGCTCGAATGGTTTTATGCCCGCTTCGCCGACATGTTCCTGCTGCTGCATCCCTTGTGGAAGGGCATCGGCTATGGCCGCGTCGAGGCCCCGGTGAAATTCATCGAGAAGCGCGTAAAAGGCTTTATGTTCGACTGCCGCATGTGCGGCCAGTGCATCCTGTCCTCCACCGGTATGTCGTGTCCGATGAACTGCCCCAAGCAGTTGCGCAACGGCCCTTGCGGCGGCGTGCGCGCCAACGGCAATTGCGAGGTCGAGCCCGATATGCCCTGCGTCTGGGTCAAGGCCTGGGAAGGTTCGCAGAACATGGTCAACTCCGACAGGATCCTCACCGTGCAGAAGCCGGTCGACCAGTCGCTGCGCGAAACCTCGGCCTGGCTGCGCGTCACCGCGCAGGCGGCGGCAACCCGCGAAGCCGCCGCCGCGCCAAAGACCGGAGCCGCCGCATGACCGGCCGTCAGCGTGACGAGAACCCGGCCGGCATTCACCTGCCGCTCGATCCCCTGCCCGGCCACACCTCGCGCGGCCGGCTGGAGCGCGTGCTGCGGCGCGGCGAATTCGCCGTGACCACCGAGCTCAACCCACCCGACAGCGCCGATCCCGAGGATGTCTACAACAGGGCGAAGATCTTCGACGGCTGGGTCGACGCCATCAACGCAGTCGATGCGTCCGGCGCCAACTGCCACATGTCGTCGGTTGGTATTTGCGCGCTGCTGACCCGCATGGGCTACGCACCGATCATGCAGATCGCCTGCCGCGACAAGAACCGCATCGCCATCCAGGGCGACGTGCTGGGCGGCGCTGCCATGGGCGTCGCCAACATGCTGTGCCTGACCGGCGACGGCGTCCAGGCCGGCGACCAGCCGGGAGCCAAGCCGGTGTTCGATCTCGATTCCATGTCGCTGCTGGAGACCTGCCGCATCATGCGTGACAACGGCAAGTTTCTGTCCGGCCGCAAGCTGACGACGCCGCCGCAGCTGTTCCTGGGCGCTGCCGTCAACCCGTTCGCGCCGCCCTTCGACTTTCGCCCGATCCATCTCGGCAAGAAGATCGCCGCCGGTGCGCAGTTCGTGCAGACGCAGTATTGCTTCGATGTGCCGATGTTCAAGACCTTCATGCAGAAGGCGCGCGATCTCGGCCACACCGAGAAAGTGTTCATCCTGTGCGGCGTCGGCCCCTTGGCCTCGGCCAAGACGGCAAAATGGATCCGCTCCAACGTGCCGGGCATCCATATTCCGGATGCCGTCATCAAGCGGCTGGAAGGCGCCCAGGACCAGAAGAAGGAAGGCAAGCAGCTCTGCACCGACATCATCAACGAGGTGAAGGAAATTCCCGGTGTCTCGGGCATCCATGTGATGGCCTATCGCCAGGAGGAATATGTCGCCGAGATCGTCGATGAATCGGGCGTGCTGAAGGGCCGCCAGCCATGGAAGCGTGAAATCCGCCGCGACGACCAGATGGTCGCCGACCGGCTGGACCGCATCCTGCACGAAGATATTACCGAAACCCAGGTGGACATGGTGAAGACCGCGCATTGACCCGCGCGGAACGCACCATTCGCTTGATCGACAAGAGATAACGATATAAAGAACTCTTTATATCACGACGGAGAGATTTCATGACCCGGACCATCGTTGCCTCGGCGACACGAGAAATCATCATTGGCTTCGACCAGCCCTTCTGCGTGATTGGCGAACGCATCAACCCGACCGGCCGCAAGA
>NZ_RZSJ01000136.1:0-11948 GCF_003998025.1 Mesorhizobium sp. M8A.F.Ca.ET.021.01.1.1 | reverse complement strand
TTTCTGCTCGGCTCGAACTACATCTGGGGCTGGGAGATGAACCGCGTCGCGCGCGACCTGATCGCGGACGCCGGCGGCAAGGTCTTGGGCGAGCGCTATCTGCGCATCGGCGAGACCGACGTGTCGCGGCTGATCGCCGAAATCCGGGCGACGCGGCCGAACTTCATCCTCAACAATCTGATCGGCACCTCGTCCTATGCCTTCCTGGCGGCCTATCGTGACCTGGGTATTGAGGATCCCGCCTTCAGTTCGCAAAACTGCCCGGTGATCTCCTGCAACCTCACCGAGGGCGAGCTGCCGGCGATCGGCGAGACCGGCAAGGGCCATCTGTCGGTCGGGCCCTATTTCGCGCCAAGGCCGGCCGCCTTCGCCTCCTCCTTCGAAGCCTCCGCCTATGCCTCGGTGCAGGTGATGGCCGACGTGCTGTCGCGCGATCCCGACGCCGGCCCGGCGGAATTTTCCAAGGCCTTCGCCGAACGGCGCTTTTCCACCCGCCTCGGCCCGATCGCCATCGACGCCCATTCCCAGCACGCGACGCTGCCTGTCATCATCGGCCGGATCGCGGATGGCTTCTTCGAAGTCGTCAGCCGCGAGGACGAGGTCGCGCCGGACCCGTATCTGTCGCGCTACGACCCCGCAAAGACATTCGGCCGGCCACGCCTCAGGGTGGTGTCGTGACCCGAACCCCGCGCATCCCCAATCTCGGCGGCGCCAGGGCCTTTGTCCTGCATCGCCCGCACCCGACGGTGCAGGCGATCACCAGGCAATTGTCGGCCATCGGGCTTGTCACCGTGGACTGCTGGCCGGAACTGGCGCCGGAGGCGCTGGCCGCCGACTTCGTCTTCTTCGACGCCGATCTCGGCTTCGACGAGCAATTCCCCTGGAAGCCGGGCGAGGCGCCGATGCCGCTGGTGGCGCTGATCGGTTCCGAAGCGCCCGGCCGCATCGAATGGGCGCTGTCGCACAAGGCCGATGCCCAGCTCCTGAAGCCGGTCGGCAATGCCGGCGTCTACAGCGCGCTGCTGATCGCGCGCCAGAGTTTCGAGGCTCGAAAGCATTTAGCCGGCGAGATCGCCGCGCTGCGCCAGCGTGTCGCCGAGCGCCAGACCATCGTGCGGGCTGTCTCGGCTTTGTCGAAAGGCGGCGACGACGACCGCGCCTATGCGCAGCTGCGCTCGCTGGCGATGAGCTGGCAGATCAGCGTCGAGGACGCCGCGCGCCGTATCGTGGCGATGACGGACGAGGCCAAGACCGAAGAGGAAGGCGGCGATGACCAGTCCCATCGCGCCTAATCTCACGGCCGGGCGCATGCCGGCCAAGCCGCGCGCCGGCGTCTGGCGCCGGCTGACCAAGCGCCGCCTGGCGCTGCTCGGCTTGGTCATCGTGGCCATCGTCGTCGCCGGCGCGATCCTGGCGCCGTGGCTGACCGGCTACGATCCCAACGAGCAGATGTTCGACGGCCTGACCATCGAGGGCTCGCCGCTGCCGCCGACCGCGAAATTCTGGCTGGGCACCGACCTGCTCGGGCGCGATCTTCTGACCCGCATCCTCTACGGCGCGCGCACCTCGCTGATCATCGGCATCGTCGCCAATGGCGTGGCGCTGCTCATAGGCACGCTTGTCGGCGTCAGCGCGGGCTATTTCCGCGGCTGGGTCGGCAGCGCGCTGATGCGTTTCACCGATCTGATGATGGCCTTCCCGGCGCTGCTGCTGGCCATCTGCCTGGCGGCGGTGTTCCAGCCCAGCCTCTGGATCGTCGCCATGGTCATCGCCCTGGTCAACTGGGTGCAGACCGCGCGCGTCATCTACACCGAAACCTCGTCGCTCGCCGAACGCGAGTTCATCGACGCCGAGCGCACCATCGGCGCGAGCGCGCCGCGCATCCTGTTTCGCCACATACTGCCGCATCTCCTGCCCACCATCATCGTCTGGGGCACGCTCGGCATCTCGACCACGGTGCTGCTGGAGGCGACGCTTTCCTTCCTCGGTATCGGCGTGCAGCCGCCGACGGCATCGTGGGGCAACATCATCTTCGAGAACCAGACCTATTTCCAGGCCGCACCCTGGCTGGTGTTTTTTCCCGGCGCCGCGATCCTGGCGCTGGCGCTGGCCTTCAACCTGATCGGCGACGCGCTGCGCGACATCCTCGACCCGACGCAAAGGGGCCGGGAATAATGGGGGGCCGGGAATAATGGGAGGCCGGTCATGATCGCCTATCTCGGCCGCCGACTGATCCAGTCGCTGCTCATCCTGCTCGGCGTCTCGCTGATCACCTTCGCGCTGCTCTATCTCCTGCCCGCCGATCCGGTGCGCCAGATCGCCGGCCGCAGCGCCACGCCGCAGACGGTGGAGAACATCCGCCAGCAGCTCGGCCTCGACCAGCCCTTCGTCGTCCAGTACTGGCACTATCTGGTGAAGCTCGTCGGCGGCGATCTCGGCCGCTCCTACATCCAGCGCTCCGAAGTCACCGAGCTCATCGTCTCGCGGCTGCCGGCCAGCCTGCTTCTGATGGTCGGCGCCATCCTGTGCGAATTGCTGATCGGCCTCTCGATGGGCCTGATCGCCGCCGTCAAGCGCGGCACCGCCACCGATCAGACCTTGATGGTCGCCTCCTTCGTCGGCGTCTCGGCGCCGCAATTCGTCGTCGGCCTTTTGCTGCTCTACGTTTTTGCGGTTAGGCTGAGCTGGTTTCCGATCGGTGGTTACGGCACCTGGCGCCATCTCGTGCTGCCCTCGCTCACCATGGGCATTCTCGGCGCCGGCTGGTACGCGCGCATGATGCGCTCGTCGATGATCGACGTGCTGCGCCAGGATTACGTGCGCACCGCGCGTGCGAAAGGGCTGGCACGGGGCGCCATCATTTTCCGCCATGCTCTGCCCAACGCCATCCTGCCGGTCATCGCCATGATCGGCATCGACATCGGCATCTTCATGGGCGGCATCGTCGTCGTTGAAAGCGTGTTCGGCTGGCCCGGCATCGGCCAGCTCGCCTGGCAAGCCATCCAGCGTGTCGACATCCCGATCATCATGGGCGTCACGCTGGTATCGGCCTTCGCCATCGTGCTCGGCAACCTCTTGGCCGACATCATCGCGCCGTTCATCGACCCCCGTATCAAACTGAGATGAGCGCCCGGATGAAACCAGAAAACAAACAGAGAAAGGGAACACGACAATGAAGAAGTTTCTCGCATCGACCGTAGCCGCATCGGCCTTGGCGCTGATGCTCGGCATGACCAGCGCCCGCGCCGAGGAAACGATCGACCCCAACGCCAGGCAGGGCGGCGAAATCATCGCCACATACAAGGACGATGTCACGACGCTCGATCCGGCGATCGGCTATGACTGGCAGAACTGGTCGATGATCAAGAGCCTGTTCGACGGACTTATGGATTACGAGCCCGGCACCACCAACCTCAAGCCCGACCTCGCCGAGAGCTACGAGATTTCACCCGACGGCAAGACCTTCACCTTCAAGCTGCGCCACGGCGTGAAATTCCACAATGGCCGCGAGATGACGGCCGACGACGTCAAATATTCGCTCGACCGCGTCACCAACCCGAAGACGCAGAGCCCCGGCGCCGGCTTCTTCGGCTCGATCAAGGGTTATGACGATGTCGCCGCGGGCAAGGCCGAGGGCCTCTCCGGCGTCACCGTCGTCGACCCCTACACGGTCAAGTTCGAGCTGACCCGCCCCGATGCCACCTTCCTGCATGTCATGGCCATCAACTTCTCGCATGTCGTGCCGAAGGAAGAGGTCGAAAAATATGGCGCCGATTTCGGCAAGCATCCGGTCGGCACCGGGGCGTTCAAACTCGCCGAGTGGACGCTCGGCCAGCGCATCGTCTTCGAGCGCAATCCGGACTATTGGCACAAAGGCCTGCCGCATCTCGACAAGATCACCTTCGAGGTTGGCCAGGAGCCGATCGTGGCTTTGCTGCGCCTGCAGAAAGGTGAGATCGACCTGCCGCTCGACGGCATTCCTCCGGCAAAATTCCAGGAGGTGATGGCCGATCCCGAGCAGAAGGCGCGCGTCGTCGAGGGCGGCCAGCTGCACACCGGCTATGTCACCATGAACACCACCATGGCGCCGTTCGACAATGTGAAGGTGCGCCAGGCCGTCAACATGGCGCTCAACAAGGCGCGCATCATCCAGATCATCAACGGCCGCGCCGTGCCGGCCAACCAGCCGCTGCCGCCATCGATGCCGGGCTATGACAAGGAGTACAAGGGTTATCCCTACGACGTCGCCAAGGCCAAGGCGTTGCTTGCCGAGGCCGGCCATCCCGATGGTTTCGAGACGCAATTGTTCGCCATGAACACCGACCCCAACCCACGCATCGCCCAGGCGATCCAGCAGGACCTTGCGGCGATCGGCATCAAGGCCAGCATCCAGTCGCTGGCGCAGGCCAACGTCATCGCCGCCGGCGGCGACAAGGCCGGCGCGCCGATGATCTGGTCGGGCGGCATGGGCTGGATCGCCGACTTCCCCGATCCGTCGAACTTCTACGGTCCAATCCTGGGCTGCGCCGGTGCCGTGCCGGGCGGCTGGAACTGGTCGTGGTATTGCAACAAGGACCTCGACGCCAAGGCGGCCGAGGCCGACTCGATTGTCGACCCTGCGAAGGCCGGGGAGCGCAGCAAGATGTGGAGCGACATCTACGCGAAGATCATGGCGGACGCGCCCTGGGCGCCGGTCTTCAACGAGCAGCGATTCACCATGAAATCGGCCCGCATGGGCGGCGCCGACAACCTCTACGTGGACCCGGTCCATGTCCCGATCAACTACGACAATGTGTACGTAAAAGATGTGCAATAACTGCGACTACACCATCCACGGGCGCCATCACCATTTCGGCTGGGACAATTCGTTTGTCCCGGCGCAGCGCGTGGCGCCCGGCTCCACCATCGAGTTCCAGTGCCTCGATGCCGGCGGTGGCCAGCTGAGGCCCGATAGCACCGCCGCCGACATTGCCAAGCTCGACTTCGCGGGGATCAATCCGGTTACCGGACCGATCTTCGTCGAGGGTGCCGAGCCCGGCGATGCGCTGAAGGTGACGATCGAGATGTTCAAACCGTCCGGCTTCGGCTGGACGGCGAACATTCCGGGCTTCGGCCTGCTCGCCGACGACTTCAAGGAGCCGGCGCTGAACATCTGGAAATACGATGCGGCTTCACTGGAGCCAGCATTGTTCGGCAAAAATGCCCGCGTGCCGTTGAAGCCCTTTGCCGGCACCATCGGCAATGCACTGGCCGAGATGGGCCACCACTCGGTGGTGCCGCCACGTCGCGTCGGCGGCAATCTCGACATTCGCGACCTTGCCGCCGGGACCACGCTCTATCTGCCGGTGGAGGTGGCGGGCGCGCTGTTCTCGGTCGGCGACACCCATGCCGCGCAAGGCGACGGCGAGGTCTGCGGCACCGCGATCGAAAGCCCGATGGACGTCGTGCTCAAGCTCGATTTGGTGAAAGATGCGCGGCTGAAGACGCCACGCTTCACCACATCTGGCCCGGTGACGCGCCATCTCGACGCCAAGGGCTATGAGGTGACGACCGGCATAGGCCCCGACCTGATGACGGGCGCGAAGGAAGCGGTCGCGCAGATGGTCGATTTGTTGGCGGGCCGCTACAAAATAGATCCCGTCGAGGCCTACATGCTGGCCTCGGTCTGCGGCGATCTCCGCATCAGTGAGATCGTCGACATGCCCAACTGGGTGGTGTCGTTCTATTTTCCGCGTTGCGTGTTTGAATGAGGGGTCGGCGCCGCACCCCCCTCTGCCCTGCCGGGCATCTCCCCCTCAAGGAGGGAGATTGGCTGTCATTCATGCCGGCTTCCCCCATTGCAGCGTTGGAAATTGGCGAAGCCCTGCGTGCCGTTCAATCTCCCCCCTCGAGGGGGAGATGTCCGGCAGGACAGAGGGGGGCGTGCCGCGCTAAACCTCTCGGAAGCCTGCGCCTGCAATGACCACCACCAACCCCATCCTCACCATCGCCAACCTCTCCGTCTCCGTGCGCGGCGAGGAGGGCTCCCGCGAGGTCGTCTCCAACCTCTCCCTGACGCTCGAGCGCGGCGAAACGCTCTGCATCGCCGGCGAGTCCGGCTCCGGCAAGTCCATGACCGCGCTTGCCATCATGCAGCTGCTGCCGCAGCCCGCCGCGCGCATCTCCGCCGGCACCATCCGTTTGGCCGACACCGAGCTGACCACGCTTGACGAACGCCGCATGCGCCGTATCCGCGGCGACCGTATCGCCATGATCTTCCAGGAGCCGATGACATCGCTCAATCCGGTGCTGTCGATCGGTCGCCAGCTCACCGAATCCATCGAGGCGCACACCAGCCTGACGCCTGCGCAGGCCCGCCAGCGTGCCATCGAGGCGCTGAAGGCGGTGCGCATTTCGGAAGCCGAAAGCCGGCTAAAACAGTTTCCGCATGAGCTCTCCGGCGGCATGCGCCAGCGGGTGATGATCGCCATGGCGCTGGCGCTGGAGCCCGACGTGCTGATCGCCGACGAGCCGACGACGGCGCTCGACGTCACCGTGCAGGGCGAGGTGCTGGAGCTGCTGCGGGACCTGCAACGGCAGCATGGCACCAGCGTCATCCTGATCACCCACGACATGGGCGTGGTCGCCGAGATGGCCGACCGCGTCATCATCATGCGGCATGGAAGCATGGTCGAGGAAGGCAAGACATCTGACATTTTCGCTCACCCGCAAGCCGATTATACGCGCGAGCTGCTCGCCGCCGTGCCGCGTATCGGCAAGCGACGGGATCCGGACTCGGCGCCGGCTCCCTCACCCAGCCTCCGCTCCGCTCGGCTGACCTCTCCCCCAGGGGAGAGGAGTTCTTCGACGTTCGCGCCAGTCTCCTTTGCCCAACGGAAAGAGGAGGAACTGGCCGTGGCGTCAACCTCCTCTTCTCCCCCACGGGGAGAAGGTGGCCCGCAGGGCCGGATGAGGGGGCCTTCCGCCGAGCACTCAACCCCCGTCGCCATGGTCAAAGACCTCCACGTCCGCTTCGACCTGCGCGGCGGCGTCTTCGGTCGGGTCACCCGCCGCGTCCATGCCGTCGAGGGCGTCAGCTTCTCGATCGCGCCCAACGAGACGCTGGCGCTGGTCGGCGAATCCGGCTGCGGCAAGTCGACCACCGCCAAGGCGCTGGCCGGGCTGGTGCCGTATAGCGGCGACATCGTCGTCGGCGGCCGCAACCTGTCCGGCCTCGGCCGGGACGAGCGCAAGGCGGTGCGCCGCGACGTGCAGATGATCTTTCAGGATCCGTTTGCTTCGCTCGACCCGCGCATGCGCGTCGGCGACCTCGTCGCCGAGCCGCTGGTCATCCACGGCATCGCCTCGAAGGAAGAGCGCCGCGAGCGGGTCGCGGCCTTGTTCGATCGTGTCGGCCTGTCATCGGATCAGATGGAGCTCTATCCGCACGAATTTTCCGGCGGCCAGCGCCAGCGTGTCTGCATCGCGCGTGCGCTGGCGCTCAGGCCAAAACTGATCATCGCCGATGAAAGCGTCTCCGCGCTCGACGTCTCGGTGCAGGCGCGCGTGCTCGACCTGTTGAAGGAACTGCAGCGCGAATTCGGTGTCGCCTATCTCTTCATCTCGCACGACATGGCCGTGGTCGAGAACATCTCCGACCGTGTCGCCGTCATGTATCTCGGCCAGATCGTCGAGATGGGCTCGCGCGACCAGGTTTTTTCAAACCCGCGCCACCCCTACACCAAAAGGCTGATCGAAGCCGTGCCGGTGCCCGATCCCGCGCGGCGCAGAAACCGTTTCGCCCGCCTCGATCAGGAAATCCCCAGCGCGACGCGCCGGATCGGCGAGGCGCCGCTGAAACTGGCGCTGAGCGACGTCGGCGACGGCCATCTCGTCGCCGCCGAGGGCTGAGGGACGGCCGCCGCTGGCCGGGCTCCCTCAAGGCGATCGTCTTCCAGTTCGCCACCCTCACCGACGTCACCTGGCAGATGTCGGGCGAGGTGATCCTGATGACGCTTCTCGGCGGCATCGGCACCATGGTCGGCCCGATCATCGGCGCCAGCCTCGTCGTCGGCCTGGAAAACACGCTGGCCACGTCAGGCTTCCCGGTGACCATCGCGACGGGGCTGATCTTCATGGTGTGCGTGCCCATTTTCCGACGCGGCATCGTCGGCGAACTTTACGCGCGGCTTCTCAAACGGCCGGGCAGGGGCTGATCAGCTCCAGATCGACTAACCGCGATTGAGCGGGCTGCCGCAAGGGGCGCTTTGCCCAGAGTGGGAACGTCTTGATCGGCGAGGCAAGCGAGAAGGCAGCGTCAAGTTCGAGCCGGAGATGAAGAAGAACGGAGCCATCGCCGCATAGGCGTCCGCCTCCGTGGGTATGGACGGATCCAATCATGCGCAATATGGATGGGGATGAAGCCTGCTATGGTATTCGCGTTTTCGCCGCGTCGCTAAGGCAGGTGACGTTTGTTGAATGACGCAGCGCAGGGCGGGTTGGCCTTCTGGTCCAATGCCGCTCGCATAAGTGTCGATATCAGGGGATCTGGTCAATGACCGACAACAAGCCAGACGTTACCAAGGATTGGCAAGCGACGCAGGGCCAGAAGTCCTCCGCCACGCGTCTTCGCCTTTTCGCCGCACTGTCGTGGATCGTCGCCATTGGCGGCGAGATCTACGGGATTATTCTGCTTCGCCAGAACAGGTTCGACCAGGGACACCTGCCGCTGATCATCGGCCTTCTGGTCGGCATTGCGATTTTCGCAATCGCCGGCAATTTGCTGTGGAAGGCGGCCAACAGGCACGATCCGGCCCGTGCATCCGACACAGCCAGGTTCTTCTTCCAAAACCAGCTCGGCGCAATCATCACGCTGATAGCCTTCCTCCCGCTGGTTTTCCTGATCCTCACCGACAAAAACATGGATCCGCAGACCAAGAAGGTTGCCGGCGGCCTCGGCGCTGCGCTGGCCGTGCTCGCGACTGTCATGGGGATCAGTTTCAAACCCCCGTCGGTCGAACAATACACCCAGGATATGAACGCCTGCGCAGCCCAGATCAAGTCGGGGCAGCCCACCACCGCCTGTTCGCCCGACGTCGCCGCCCAGGCGCAGGCGATAGCCACCGACTCGGCCGCGGTGGCTGCGGCGACGAAGGACGCGGCAAATCCCGCCGGTCAGGATGTCGTCTACTGGATCGCGCCCGAAAACGGAGCCGCGAAGTCCACGGAGCCGCATGTTTTCCATCTCTGCGCGGGCGTCAGCCCACTGAAGGACAAGACCGTGAATAGTGGCTCGGTGACGGAGGCCTACGCACAGAACGCCGTCCGCATCACGAAACAGATCGAGATGGAACAGAAGCAGTGCGGGTTTACCGCAACAACCAGCACCAACTGAGCACGCCTGCTTTCGATCGCGTTCAGCTCTTGTCGAGAGGGATGGCGCGCAAGCGCAGGCTCAGCCCGCCTCCTCACCCGTAACACCCGCGCTCCACCGCCAGCCGCCGCACCAGCGCCAGCACCCCGTCGATCGCCGGCGTCGGCTGCCCCGTCAGCCGCCCCAGTTCCTGCACCGCGCCCACCAGCGCGTCGATCTCCATAGGGCGGCCGCGTTCCAGGTCTTGCAGCATCGAGGTCTTGTGTTCGCCGACATCGCCGGCGCCCTTGATGCGGCGGTCGACGTCTATGGGGAAGCGCACGCCGAGGCTTTCGCCGATCGCCTGCGCTTCCAGCATCATGGCGCGGGCGAGCGTGCGGGTGCCCTCGTCGGCGACGATTCCCGCCAGCGTGCTGCCGGTCAGCGCCGAGATCGGATTGAAGGAGAGGTTGCCCCACAGCTTTATCCAGATTTCGCCGCGTATGTCGTCGCGGACCGGCGCCTGCAGCCCGGCCTTGACCAACTCCCCGGCCAGAAGCATGGTCCGTTCGCTCTTCTCGCCCGAGGGCTCGCCGAGCGAGAAGCGCCTGCCCTCGACATGGCGGATGAGGCCGGGCGCGTCGACCTCGACGGCGGGATAGACGACCGAGCCGATGACACGCTGCGGGCCGAGCCGTTCCCAGACCGTGCCGCCGGGATCGACCTGCTGCAGCCTGGTGCCTTCGAGCGCGCCGCCGGCCTTGTAGAAATACCACCACGGCACGCCGTTCTGCATGGTGACGACGGATGTGTGGTCCCCAAGCAGCGGTGCGATCTGGTCGAGCGCGGGCGCGACGGAATGCGCCTTCAGCGCCAGCACGACATAATCCTGCGCGCCAAGCTCTTCCGCCTTGGCGGCGGCCCTGACCGGGGCGGTCGTTTCCTGTCCGTCCTCGATCAGGCGCAGGCCATCTGCCTTGATCGCTTCGAGATGCGCGCCGCGGGCGACGATCGACAGATCGGTGCGGCCGGCGATGGCCAGCTTGGCCGCGAGATAGCCGCCGATGGCGCCGGCGCCGAAGATGGTGATCTTCATCGTCAGAGCCCGAGCTTGGCGGCGAGCCCGATGCGCTGCAGCTTGCCGGTGGCGCCCTTGGGGATCTCGTCCAGGATCAGCACCTTGCGCGGCACCTTGAAATCGGCGAGCCGGGTCGCGGCGTGGGCGCGGATATCGCCCTCGGTGGCGCTCATGCCTTCGCGCAGCACCACGGCCGCCGCCACCTCCTCGCCAAGCTTGTCATGCGGCATGGCGAAGGTGACGACCTGCGCCACCGCCGGATGGTCCATCAGCACGTCGTCGACCTCGAGCGGCGAGATCTTTTCGCCGCCGCGGTTGATGATCTCCTTCAGCCGGCCGGTAACCTTGAGATAGCCGTCGCCGTCGAGCACGCCCTGGTCGCCGGTGTGGAACCAGCCATGCGCAAAGGCCGTGGCGTTGGCGTCCGGGTTCTTCTCGTAGCCTGACGTGACATTGGGTCCGCGAATGACGATCTCGCCGGTTTCGCCGGCCTGCATCAGCCGTCCGTCCGGCGCCATGACCGCCACTTCGGGTCCGCCCGCCGCACCGACGCTGCCCGGTTTGCGCAAGCCCGGCGGCAGCCGGTTTGAGGCCATCTGGTGCGCGGCCTCGGTCATCCCATAGGATTCGATGACCGGGCAGCCGAAGGTCGCTTCGAGTTCGGCCATGACCTGCGCCGGCAGCGATGCCGAGGACGAGCGGATGAAGCGCGGCTTAGCTGCTGCCAGCACGCCTTCATTGCGCGCCGCGCGCGCCAGGATCGCCTGGTGCATGGTCGGCACGGCCGTGTACCAGCTTGGTTTCGCGTCACTCAGCCATTGGAAGAAGCGCAGCGCGTTGAAGCCCGGCGTGCAGTAGATGCTGCCGCCGGCGGCGAGCGACGACAGCACCGCCGCGATCAGCCCATGGATGTGGAACAGCGGCATGATGTTGAGGCAGCGATCGCTGGCCGTCAGGCCGAGCGTCGCGCCGATATGGCGGGCGGAGGCCGCGACATTGGCATGGCTGAGCGGCACCAGCTTGGGCCGCGACGTCGTGCCGGAGGTGTGCAGCAACAGCGCGATGTCGTCGTCCCCCGCCATGGCGGGCGCCGCCTGCGGGCCGACCGCCTTGCCCTCGATGATGAAGCTGCCGGCCGGAGCATCTGGCTGCACGATGAGCCGCAGCACGCCGATGCCGAGACGCTCGGCCACCGTCACGGCCGGACCGGTCTCGGTCTCCGCGACGAGGATAGCCTTGGCGCCGATGTCGGTGAGATAGAAATCGAGTTCGTCGGCCCGGTAGGCCGGATTGAGCGGCGCCGTCGAGGCTGTGGCCGCCACCGCGATGAAGGCCGTCGCCATCTCCGGTCCGTTCGGCAGCACGATCGCCACCCGGTCGCCCTGGCCGATGCCGAGGGCGTGCAGCTGAGTGGCGGTGGCGGCGATCAGCGCGCGCAGACCGCCATGGGTCAGCGTGGGCCTGTCGGGCGCCAGGATGGCGGGGGCGTTGTCGTCTCCGGCGGCGAGGCGGCGGGAGAGGTCTGGGTGGGTTTGGGTC
>NZ_RZSJ01000135.1:0-11992 GCF_003998025.1 Mesorhizobium sp. M8A.F.Ca.ET.021.01.1.1 | reverse complement strand
CGCGGCCGCTCCACCCCGCATTGCAAGGGCGGTAGCACCACCGGCGACGAGCGCCGTGCCGCCGGCGGCACGGCGCTCGTCGCCGGTGGTGCTACCGCCCTTGCAATGCGGGGTGGAGCGGCCGCGTTCTCCGGAGCGGCTTCCACAGCGCGAGGCGGCTCGTTCCTCGCAGGCAGTGCATCGACTGCCTATACGCTCGGCTCCGCCGGCCAGGCGGGCGCCGTGGGTGTCGCCTCAGGGCTGAGCGGCGTTGCAAGCGCCGGCGTTTCGGCCGCCGCTTCGCCGCTTAAGCGCGCGGCCGCGCGCGCCATCCAGTCCCTGAATTCAAGCTTCGCTTCCGGCGCCAATTCTGCCTTCGAGGCCACCGGTGGATCATCGACCCTCGGAACGGTCGGAGGCGATCCCGGGTCTACCGGCGGTACGTCTTTCCGCGGCGGCAGCGAAGTCGCCGCCGCGGCAAGGAACCCGCCTGACTGGGCCAAACGCATGCAGCGATCTCAGCAACTCTCCCATGGCGTCCAGACGGCTGCCCACGCCGTGCGCGCCGGCGATGCCCATGGCAGCGGAACCTCCATTTCTCTCTCGGAAGGCAAGTGACCAATGAACATCTTTCGACGGCCCGCCGTTCACTACGGCAAGACACCGCAACCGGAGACGCCCTATCAAAGGGCAGCGCAGGTCTGGGACGAGCGCATTGGCTCCGCCCGCGTGCAGGCCAGGAATTGGCGCACCATGGCCTTCGGATCGATGATGCTCTCGGCGGGCCTCGCGGGCTCCCTTGTCTGGCAGTCAGGCCGAGGCACGGTGGTGCCGTGGGTGGTCCAGGTCGATGCGCTCGGACAGGCGCAGACGGTCGCGCCCGCGAACGCCGATTACAAGCCGACCGATCCGCAAATCGCGTGGCATCTCGCTCGCTTCATCGAGCAGGTCCGCTCAATCCCGGCCGATCCGATTATCGTGCGACAAAACTGGCTACGCGCCTATGAGTGGACCACTGACCAGGGCGCTATGGTGCTCAACGCCTATGCTCGCGGCAGTGAACCCTTCTCCAAGGTGGGCAAGCAGCAGGTCGCTGTCGAGGTCTCCTCCGTCATTCGCGCCTCACCGGATTCTTTTCGCGTCGCCTGGACCGAGCGTCGCTACGAAAACGGCAAGCTCTCCATCACCGAGCACTGGACCGCGATCCTGACGATCGTGGTCCAGCCGCCAAGCGACGCCGAACGGCTTCGGGCCAATCCGCTCGGTATCTATGTCAATGCCATCAATTGGTCGCGGGAGATGAGCCAATGAGCCGCGATATGCCTATCACCGCCATCCCGGCTCCCCGCGGGTGCCCACTCGCCGCGTTTTTGATTTCGGGGGCCTTGCTCACGGGCTGCGCCACGCCGCATAAGCCGCCGCAGATCGCCTATGACACCAACGTGCCGCCGTTGCCGTCTATTCCGGCTGTCACGATCGATCAGAGTCCGAAACCACTGCACGTTCCACCAGGCTGGGCGCCTTCGCGCGGTGGCGCCGCAGGCGACACACCGGCTGCGCGTGTCGAAAACGCAAACGCCGCCGCACGCGTCCAGCCGCGGCGCGAGGGCTATTACAATGCCATACAGGTCTATCCATGGAGCGAAGGGGCACTTTACCAGGTCTATGCGGCACCGGGGAAGATAGCGGACATCTCACTGGAGCCCGGAGAGAGCCTGACTGGCACAGGCCCAATCGCCGCGGGCGACACCGCGCGCTGGATCATCGGCGACACCGAAAGCGGGTCGGGCGTGACTCGGCGCGTCCATGTGCTGGTCAAGCCTTCGCGTCCCGACATCACCACCAATCTCGTCATCACCACCGACCGTCGCAGCTACATGATCGAACTGCGAGCGGACGAGAAGCTCTACATGCCTGCCGTGGCATGGGCATATCCGACCCAGCCCGGCAGCCGGCGACAGGCCGCTCCCGAGACACCGATCATCCCGGACGTCGCCGCGCGCAACTACCGCTATCGTCTTGCTGGTGACACACCGCCCTGGAAGCCCATCGCCGTCTATGACGATGGCCGACGCGTCTACGTCGAGTTTCCGCGCGGTATCGTACAGGGCGAGATGCCGCCGATCTTCGTCATCGGCCCGGACGGCGAGGCTGAGATCACCAACGGCCGGGTCTATCAAAACATCCTGATCGTCGACCGCTTGTTCGGCGCGGCCGAATTGCGTCTTGGGAGCGGCAAACGGCAACAGACTGTCAGGATCATCCGCATCGATGCGACGAGGACAAGCCGTCTATCGTGGATCCCGGGCTTGAGTGCCGCGCCGAAACGCAAGGTCGCACCGAGGCAAAGGGGAGGGGAGCAGTCATGAGCGACAACGAGCACGCCACCGCGCCGATGCGACTTCGCGCCGAGCCACCGCGCGTGACCCGCCTGTCGCGCAAGCTGCTTGCCGGCATCGGCTTCGTCGCGTCGCTTGGCATCGGCGGCGCGCTGATATACGCGCTTCAGACTCACGATAGAGACACGCAGGGTGAGGAGCTCTATTCGACCTCCAACCGCCAGCCGGCAGATGGCCTGGCTGGCCTGCCACGCGACTATACCGGCCCGATCCTTGGACCGCCGCTGCCCGGAGATCTCGGCCGCCCGATTCTCGAGGCGCAGAACAAGGGGCAGTCCGTCGTGCCGCCAATGATTGCGGCACCTAGCGTCGACGAGGCCGAACAACGCCGGCGAGACGAAGAGGAGGCCGCTCGAACATCGCAGGTCTTCTTCCAGGCTGCGGCGAGGGCCGGAGCCACAGCCGAACCGCCTGGCAATATCGCGACACCGAACCTTGCCGGTCTGGAACCTGCCGGACAGACGGCGCAGGATCGCCAACTTGCCTTCCTGAATGTGGCCGCCGACCGCCGCACCGTGGCGCCCGACCATGTCATGGCACCGGCATCGCCCTATGTGCTTCAGGCCGGGGCGGTTATCCCGGCAGCTCTCATCACCGGCATCCGTTCCGACCTGCCCGGTCAGATTACCGCTCAGGTGACCGAAAACATCTACGACAGTCCGACGGGAAGGGCGCTGCTTATCCCCCAAGGGACACGTGTCATCGGCGAATATGACAACGGTGTTGGGTTCGGGCAGCGCCGCGTATTGCTTGTCTGGAGCAGGCTGATCTTCCCCAATGGCCGCTCGATCGTTTTGGAGCGCCAGCCCGGCGCGAACGCGCAGGGTTATGCCGGCCTCGAGGATGGCGTCGACTATCACTGGGCCGAGTTGTTCAAGGCGGCTGCGCTTTCCACCATCCTCAGCGTAGGAGCGGAGGCGGGCTCGTCGGGCCAGGAAAGCGATATCCTGCATGCCTTGCGCAGCGGCGCTTCCGATAGCGTCAGCCAGGTCGGCCAGGAGATCGTCCAGCGTCAGCTCCAGATAGCGCCGACGCTCAACATTCGTCCGGGTTTCCCCGTGCGCGTTCTCGTTACCCGCGATCTCGTGCTCGAACCGTATGGAGGCTGAAATGGCTAAGCTGAAACTCGGCCCCATTGCCGACGACAAACCTGTCAAGGTTACGATCGAGCTCCCGGCTCCGCTGCATCGCGACCTGACCAGATATGCCGAGATCCTTGGACACGAAGCGGGGCAATCTTCCAGAGATCCATTACGCTTGATCGTGCCCATGCTTGAGCGCTTCATCGCGACGGATCGCGGCTTCGCGAAGGCGAAGCACGAGCGGAAGGATTAGTCCGGAGCTGTTAAGAGGGACGATCGGAGGTGCGAGCGGCGGCGTGTATCGGGAGAACGGTCGGTGCGCTTTTCGCCACCGGATGAAAGGCGGAGAGGATCGCCCCAAGGGAGACTTCCAACACGTTGGAAAAGACCCTGCCTTTCTGCCAGACCGCAACGTAGTGATAGAGTGCCGTGGGCTCCACCGGCTTTGCTTCCAGTTCGAACGCCGCATATTCGCGGGCGATGATTTCGTTGGTGATGGAAACGCCGAGACCGGCCGAGACGAAGCCGACCTCGTAACCATTGCAATCGTATTCCACCAGTATGTCCGGCTCGACCCCTGCGAAGCGCAGCGCGTTGAAGTTCATCTGATGCGACGCAAACTGAGGGTCGATGTCGACAATCTTTTCCCCCTCGAGGTCGTGCGCTTCGACACGTGACTTTGTTGAGAAACGGTGCTTGGGGTGGAAGATGCACACATTGCGCGCCGAGCCGATCGGTGCCCACTCAAACAGCCGGGGGTCCAGGGGCAGCCTCGAGATTCCGAGATCTGCCCGCCCCGACAGGATATGTTCACCCACCTGTTCGTAGTTTCCCGAAATTGATCGCACACTCGAAGCCGTTTTCGAACGGATAGAGCGGTTCCTGTTTTGAGAGAATCGTAGGATTCCCAAAGCAGCTGGTTTGTGATTCAAGATGCTGGCTGGATTGGAGGCCAGCATCTGATGACGCGAGCGCTTTCAAACGATCTTCGTGAGCGTGTTGTTGAAGCAGTTGGCGCAGGCGAGAATTGCCGTGCTGTGGCATCGCGCTTTGGCGTTGCGGTTTCCTCTGTAGTGAAGTGGTCGCAGCGTTACCGTGCCACCGGCTCGGTGGCGCCGGGCAAGATGGGCGGACATCGCAAGCGCGTTCTGGAGCCGCATCGGGCCTTCATTGTTGAACGGATCAATCAGACCTCTGAGCTGACGCTGCATCGGCTAAAGGACGAGTTGGATGCGCGTGGGATCAAGGTCTCGCACAACACGGTCTGGATGTTTCTGCGCCGCGAGGGCCTGAGCTTCAAAAAAAACGCTGTTCGCCCTTGAGCAGGCGCGCGCTGATGTTGCCCGCAGGCGTCAGCGATGGCGGTCCTGGCAGGGTGGCCTTGATCCGCAGTGCCTTGTCTTCATCGACGAGACCTGGATCAAGACCAACATGGCTCCGCTGCGCGGTTGGGGGCCGAAGGGCAAACGGCTGCGCGGTTTGGCTCCACACGGCCACTGGCGCACGCTGACCTTCCTCGGCGCACTGCGCTGGGATCGGCTCGCGGCTCCTTGCGTCTTCGACGGCCCGATCAACGGCCAATGCTTCCGTGCCTATGTCGAGCAGCAGCTCATCACGGTGCTGAAGCCCGGCGATATCGTCGTCATGGATAATCTGGGAAGTCATAAGTCGGCGGCCATCAGGCAGATGATCAAGGCCGCCGGCGCCAGACTTTGGTATCTGCCGCCCTACTCTCCGGACCTCAATCCGATTGAGCAGGCCTTCGCCAAGATCAAACACTGGATGCGCCAGGCTCAGAAACGCACCGTCGAGGAAACTTGGCGTCACATCGGCCACCTCGTCGAAACCATCGAGGCAGCCGAATGCAAGAACTACTTCGAAAACGCCGGATACGCTTCCGTCAAAACATGAAACGCTCTAGGATGACGAAGGTGGGGGTGTCAGGCGCTCTAGCCCCTGGCAAACCCCACACCCAACCTAGCCCTGTGCCCCCACCCGCCATGAATTAAACTGCCCGGCATCACCCTCGGGAGCACCCCATGCCCAAGATCGATCTCGCATCCGTGCCCGTCCGCAAAGGCTCCGGCTACCCCGCGCCCTTCGACGCCCCTTGCGCGACCTGCACGCGCCGGCGCCTCGGCGATGCCGGCGGGCTCACCGATTTCGGCGTCAACCTGATGACCTTGCCGCCAGGCGGCCGGTCGAGCCAGCGCCACTGGCACAGCCATGAGGACGAGCTCGTCTATGTGCTGGAGGGCGAACTGGTGCTGGTCGAGGATGGCGGCGAGACGCTGCTCAGGGCCGGCGACAGTGCTGCCTTCGCCAAAAACAGCGGCAACGGCCACCATATGATCAACCGCTCGGCGACGACGGCTGTTTACCTCGAGGTCGGCTCGCGCAATCCGGACGACGTCATCACCTGCGACATCGACATGATGAGCCCGAGTTCCGATGGGCGGTTTTTGCACAATGATGGAACGCCGTATCCGGGGCAGGGGTGAACCCCGGGGGCGGCGCGCGACGCGGGCCTTCCTTCTCCCCTTGTGGGAGAAGGTGGATTGCCGCGAAGCGGCAAGACGGATGAGGGGTGTTCCGGCTTGGCGCCACGTTCATGCCGGGCAGCACCTCAGGGTGAAAACGGACGAAACCAGCAACGTCTCGTTCCTTCACGCACCCCTCATCCGTCTCGGCGCTTCGCGCCGATCCACCTTCTCCCACAAGGGGAGAAGGAAGAACGGCGCTGGCGTTCCGTCGTCGCCGCGCTAAGCTCCCCGCGAAACCCCAGGGAGCACACCCATGAAGAAACAAGTCATCGAAGTACCCGTCATGTCGGACAAGGTACGCTCACTCGGCCTGCCTTGTTCGACGGCGGTGAAGGCCAACGGCTTCGTGTTCATCTCGGCGACGCCGCCGGTGGACATGGTGACCGGCGAGATGGTGCGCGGCGACATCGAGGTCCAGACCGAGGCGTCGCTGAAAGCGCTGAAACACTGCCTGGAAGCGGCCGGCACCTCGCTGGAGAATGTCGTGATGGTGCGCATCTACGCCGTCAATTCCGGCTTCTACAACGTGATAAACAGGGTGTATGCCCGGTATTTCAGCGAGAACCCGCCGGCACGGAGTTTCGTGCCGGTGGCGTCATGGCCGATGGAGTTCGATATCGAGATTGAGTGCGTGGCGGTGGGGTGAGGGGCGCACTACAAGATTCCGTTCGCTGCGGCGGAGACCTTCAATTTGCTGAAAGCGCATGTTATCTTTCTCTTTTGGAAGGCTACTTTCTAAATACCTTTCTGGGGCGGAAATGCGTAGTTTTTGGCTTGGGCTTCCTCGGCTTTTTACAATATTGGCCTTGGGCCTGTTGGCGGCGTCAACGGCTCCTCAATCAGCGGCCGCGGCTTGCCCTGATATTCCCATGGCCGTGGCCGGCCCCATGACGGGAGATTGGGCCGTTTACGGCGAGGAAATGCGCCGTGGCGCTCAACTCGCAGCAGACGACATCAATGCCAAAGGTGGGATTGGGGGATGCAAGATAGCGCTTGTCGTCCTTGATGATCAGGGCACCCCGGATACCGCCATCGGCATTGCCAAGGCATTTGCTAGGGACAGAGTTCGCTTTGTTGTTGGCCACTACAATTCAGGGTCTTCAATTCCAGCTTCGCAAATTTACGCCAAGAACAATACTTTGATGGTCAGTCCAGCATCCACAAATCCCGGGCTTACCGAATTCAAGCTCTGGAATGTTGTTCGCACAGCGGGGCGTGACGATGTTCAAGGGACGTTTGCCGGCGAATACATGGCGGATCATTTCGCAGCTCGGAATCTGGCCATCGTAAGTGATGGTACGCCCTATGGAGACGGCTTGGCGAACAAGGCCCGGAAGGCGCTGCGAGCAAAGGGGCATCCTGAAAAGCTGGCTATCAAGGTTAGATATGATCAGACCAATTTTGGAGACCTGATCGGCAAAATGAAAGCCGCGAAGATCGACGTTGCGTTCTTTGCCGGGTTGGGGGACCAGTTGGGTCGGCTTATTCGTCAAAGTGACGAGGCTGATATGCACCTGCAATTCATCTCCGGTGACGGAGCCATGGTCAAGGGTCTGACTGGCTTGGCCGGGCCGGCTGTTCAGGGGACCCTGATCGTGTTTTCCCCCGAGGACCGGTCCAATCCAGCTGCAAAGGATGTGGTTGCGCGTTTTCGCTCTCAGGGGTTCGAGCCCGAGGCTTATACGTTGAAGTCCTATGCCGCCGTCCAGGTCATCGCCGGAGGTATCGAGATGGCAGGAGTCCAAGCGCCGAGGCTCGTCGCCGCCGCCATAAAATCAGGCAAGCCGATTTCGACCGTATTGGGCGATCTGACGTTCGACGCGAAAGGCGATCGGCGCCAGCCTGATGTGGCGATGTATGTCTGGACGAAACAGGCGAACGGTGGCCTGTCGTTGGAGCCGATGAAATAGGGCCGCTTGGCAGTCCCAACTTGAGATGTGAGCGCTGCCCCTCATCCGCCTGCCGGCACCTTCTCCCCGTGAACGGGGAGAAGAGAGCTAATCGCCTAAGCAAAATACTCCTGCAGCGGCCTGACCTCCAGGCTCCCAGCCTTCAACGCCGCGATCGCCTCCGCCACGGCCGCTGCGCCCGACAGCGTCGTGTAATACGGCACCTTCTGCATCAGCGTTGCCCTGCGTAGCGACTTCGAGTCCGACACCGCCTTCTGGCCGTCCGTGGTGTTGAAGACGATCTGGACCTGGCGGTTGCGGATGGCGTCCTCGATGTGGGGGCGGCCTTCGAGCACCTTGTTGATCTTTTCGGCGACCACGCCGTTTTCGGCGAGGAAGCGGGCGGTGCCCGAGGTGGCCAGCACCTTGAAGCCGAGGCCGGCCAGGCGCTTGACCGCCGGCAATATGCCTTTCTTGTCCTCGTCGCGCACCGAGACGAACAGCGTGCCGGAGCGCGGCAGGTCGACGCCGGCGCCGAGCTGGCTCTTGGCGAAGGCGAGCGCGAAGTCGCGGTCGAGGCCCATGACCTCGCCGGTCGAGCGCATTTCCGGGCCGAGCAATATGTCGACGCCGGGGAAGCGGGCGAAGGGGAAGACGGCTTCCTTGACCGCGATGTGGCCGGGATTCCTGGGGTCGGGCATGGCGCCGTAATGGGAGAAGGCGTCTTCCAGCGTCTCGCCGGCCATGATGCGGGCGGCGATCTTGGCGATGGGCCGGCCGATGGTCTTGGCGACGAAGGGCACGGTGCGCGATGCCCGCGGGTTGACCTCCAGCACATAGACCGTGCCGTCCTTGATCGCGTACTGCACGTTCATCAGCCCGCCGACATTGAGCGCGCGGGCGAGCGCCGCCGTCTGGCGCTCCAGCTCGTCAACCAATTCCGAAGGCAGCGAGTGAACGGGGAGCGAGCACGCCGAGTCGCCGGAATGGATGCCGGCTTCCTCGATGTGTTCGAGAATGCCCGACACGAAGGTCGCCTTGCCGTCGCAGAGACAGTCGACGTCGACCTCGATGGCACCCGAGAGATAGGTGTCGAACAGCAGCGGGTTCTTGCCGAGCAGCGTGTTGATCTGGCCGGTCTTGTCGTTGGGGTATTTCTGCTTGATATCCTCCGGCACCAGGCCGGGCACGGTGTCGAGCAGATAGGTCTGCAGCATGCCTTCGTTGTAGATGATCTGCATGGCGCGGCCGCCAAGCACATAGGAGGGGCGCACCACCAGGGGGAAGCCGAGCTCGCCGGCGACGGTGCGGGCCTGCTCGACCGAATAGGCGATGCCGTTCTTCGGCTGACTGAGGTTGAGCTTGTGCAGGAGTTTCTGGAAACGGTCCCGGTCTTCGGCCAGATCGATCATGTCGGGCGAGGTGCCGAGGATCGGGATGCCCGCCTTCTCCAGCGCATCCGCCAGCTTCAGCGGCGTCTGGCCGCCGAACTGGACGATGACGCCGATCAGTTCGCCCGAGGCCTGCTCGGCGCGCAGGATCTCCAGCACGTCCTCCGCCGTGAGCGGCTCGAAATAGAGCCGGTCCGAAGTGTCGTAGTCGGTCGAGACGGTTTCGGGGTTGCAGTTGATCATGATCGCTTCATAGCCGGCGTCGCGCAGCGCGAAGGCCGCGTGGCAGCAGCAATAGTCGAACTCGATGCCCTGGCCGATGCGGTTCGGCCCGCCGCCGAGGATGACGACCTTCTTGCGCGCAGAGACCTGCGCCTCGTTGGCGAGCGCGCCGGCGAAAGGCACTTCATAGGTCGAATACATGTAGGCGGTCGGCGAGGCGAACTCGGCGGCGCAAGTGTCGATGCGCTTATAAACCGGATGAACGTCGAGCTTTTCACGAATCTTCTGAACGACTTCGGCGTCGGTCTTCGTCAGCGACGCGAGGCGGGCGTCGGAGAAGCCCATGGCTTTCAGCATGCGCAGATTGACGGCGTCCTCAGGAATGCCGTGCTCGCGGATGCGGGCCTCCATGGCGAGAATGCCGGCGATCTGTTCGAGGAACCACGGGTCGATCTTGCACATGGCGTGCACGTCTTCCAGCGAGGTGCCCATGCGGATCGCCTGCGCCACCATGCGCAGCCGGTCCGGCGTCGGGGTGCCCAATGCGGCGCGGATGGCGTTGCGGTCGTCGGCGTGGTTGGCCGCCACGGCGCCGTGGCCGAGGCCGGGGATCTCGATCTCGTCGAGGCCGGTGAGGCCGGTTTCCAGTCCGCGCAGCGCCTTCTGCAGCGATTCCTGGAAAGTGCGGCCGATGGCCATGACTTCGCCGACCGACTTCATGGCGGTGGTCAGCACCGGCTCTGCGCCGGGGAACTTTTCGAAGGCAAAGCGCGGGATCTTCGTCACGACATAATCGATCGACGGCTCGAACGAAGCCGGCGTCGCGCCGCCGGTGATGTCGTTCTCCAACTCGTCCAGCGTGTAGCCGACGGCGAGCTTGGCGGCGATCTTGGCGATCGGGAAACCGGTCGCCTTGGAGGCAAGCGCGGACGAGCGCGAGACGCGCGGGTTCATCTCGATGACGACGAGGCGGCCATCGGCCGGGTTGACGGCGAACTGCACGTTGGAGCCGCCGGTCTCGACGCCGATCTCGCGCAGCACCGCGATCGAGGCGTTGCGCATCATCTGGTATTCTTTGTCAGTGAGCGTGAGGGCAGGGGCGACGGTGATGGAATCGCCCGTATGCACGCCCATCGGGTCGATGTTCTCGATCGAGCAGACGATGATGCAATTGTCCGCTCTGTCGCGGACGACCTCCATCTCATACTCCTTCCAGCCGAGCACGCTTTCCTCGATCAGCACTTCGGTGGTCGGCGAGGCATCGAGGCCGGACTGGACGATGTCGTAGAATTCGGCCCTGTTGTAGGCGATGCCGCCGCCGGTGCCGCCCATGGTGAAGGAGGGGCGGATGATGGCGGGAAGGCCGACATGGTCGAGCGCCTGGGCGGCGATCGCCATGCCATGGCTGATGTAGCGCTGCTTGCGGTCGCCTTCGCCGAGGTTCCAGCGGGTTTCCAGCGCATCGAGCGCGGCGTCGAGATTGTCGGGCTTTTCGGCCTTCAGCGCGGCGCGCTCGGCTTCGTGCGTCTTGCGGTCGGCGTTCTTGACGTCGGTGGCGTTGGCCAGCATCGACTTCGGCGTTTCGAGCCCGATCGTCTTCATCGCCTCGCGAAACAGAGCGCGGTCCTCGGCCTTGTCGATGGCATGGGCGTCGGCGCCGATCATCTCGACATTGTAGCGCTCGAGCACGCCCATGCGGCGCAGCGACAGCGCGGTGTTGAGCGCGGTCTGGCCGCCCATGGTCGGCAGCAGCGCGTCGGGCCGTTCCTTGGCGATGATCTTGGCCACGACCTCGGGGGTGATCGGCTCGATATAGGTGGCGTCGGCCAGTTCCGGGTCGGTCATGATGGTGGCCGGATTGGAATTGACCAGGATGACGCGGAAGCCTTCTTCCTTCAGCGCCTTGCAGGCCTGGGTGCCGGAATAATCGAACTCGCAGGCCTGGCCGATGACGATGGGGCCGGCCCCGATGATCAGGATCGACTTGATGTCGGTGCGTCTGGGCATGTCTGTGAATTCCGTTCGGCAGCGGGCTTGCACAAAAAACCGGGACGGGAAGACCCGGCCGGTTGTGCTCGCGATTCTGGTATCAGGCTAGGAGGGCCTTATAGGGAAGAGTTTTGCCCGATGTAACCCCGAAAATGCGGGTTTGTGTGGGGTTTTACGGCCGGGGCAAAGGCGTTGGGTTTGAATTGGTACCTTGCGGGGCGTTTGCGCTGCCCCTCACCTGCCTGCCGGTGTCCAGCCGATAGATGGGTAACAGATTGAACCGGATACATAGGTAACAGTTCTCCCCCTATGCATCCGCCGCAGCGCCAAGCGGTTTGGTTGGCGCGGCGCTGCGGCGGACGAGCTTCATACGTCTGGTGTCGATGATGCCAAGCGGATAATCATGGAAGGTAAGTGCCCATTGGCCGTCCTCGGCTTCGGTGGCCGCGACGGCTTCGCCGGCCAGTGATTGCGAGACATAGACGAAGCCGCCATTCC
>NZ_RZSJ01000134.1:0-12209 GCF_003998025.1 Mesorhizobium sp. M8A.F.Ca.ET.021.01.1.1 | reverse complement strand
CGGGCGGCCCATCCCTGCCCGGCTCCGGCCGCATCGGCGCCGATGTCGTGCTGGAGGTCGATGCCGACATCGTGGCTCACGTCAATGGCGGACCGACGGCACTGCCGGAAGTCGAGATCCGGCAGATCTGCGAGAACGGCTCGCGCGCGCTGGAAATCGTCCACAACGGCAATCTGCGCACCGGCCTGTTCGTGCTCGAGCTGGCAAGGCAGCGCGGCGAACTTTCGCGCGTCATCCTCGGCACCGACAGCCCAGCCGGATCGGGCGTGCAGCCGCTCGGCATCCTGAGGACGCTGACGATGCTCGCTTCGCTGGGCGGTATCGCCCCTGAAGTGGCGTTCTGCCTTGCCAGCGGCAACACGGCGCGCGTGCGCGGACTGGCTGACCGCGGCATCATCGAGGTCGGCCGCGCCGCCGACCTCATCTTCATCGACCAGGCGATTGGTGGCGCCGGTGACGGACTGCTGGACAGCGTGGCGCTCGGCAATCTGCCGGGCATCGGCATGGTGATCATCGACGGTGAGGTGCGCACCAACCGCAGCCGTAATACTCCGCCGGCGATGCGGGTGCCGGAAGTCAGGGCGGCGTAGCGGCAGCCACCTGCGAACGCATCAACTTACGCCGTCCTTGCCGACGATCTTGTCCTTGGTCAGCCCGCCGACACGCGGATGCGGCCTGCCGGAATCGGTGACGGCGATGGCGACGACGATCTCGTCGGCACGCGGTGCGTCGGGAACGCGAACCTCCATGCCGTCGAAATGGCTGCGCACCCGCGCCGCATCCTTGTGGCCGAGCGGAATGTCGAGCGGCACGCCAAGGCCGCCGCGTTTCTTCGATGAGGGGATGAGCGCGGCCCCCTTGCCGAGCACATCGCGGAACGGGGCACCGAGCGTTGGATGAAGGATGGCGGCGGCATGTTCTAGCTCGCCATCGGCGCCGACGGCGGCCGCCTTGCCGAAGCTCTCGACCTGGTCACCGCCAATGCCGAGGGCCGCGACGGCCCGCCTGGGCAAGATGTCGCCCAACGCCTCACCAACGACACTCAGCGCCGACAGATCCTCGACAAAAGTGCCGGCATAGGGATTGCGGATCACCGCGATCACCGCGGCGCGACGCGTTGGCGGATCGACGGGGCAGCCGCCTTCGATCAGGGTTTCCTCGACGATGGTAATGACGCGGCGGATTTCAGGGCTCATCGCAAGCCGTCCTCGCCCTTGATATCGGCTGCCGCCAGGCCGCCGACCCGAGCGTGAACGCGCGCCCCGGTGGTCATCGCCAGGATGACAGCCATCTCGTCGCTGCGCGGCGCATCGCCGACGCCGATCTCGATGGCGTCGAAATGGCTGCGCACATAGGAGGCGTTTATGTGCGTTATCGGAATGTCGATGCGCGTTCCCGGGCCACCGACCTTCTTGGTCGACGGCACGATAGCCTTGGCGTTGCCGAGAAGTTCGCGCATCGCGTAGCCGCCCGGATTGTGCCAGAGCGCACCGTGTTCGAGCTCGCCGGCGGCGCCGACGACGGCGCCCTTGCCATAGCCTTCGATGGCTGAAACCCCCTCGCCCATGGCGTCGATCAGGCGCCGGGCCATGTCGAGGCCGAGCGGCTTCAGGTCCTCCATGAATCCGGTGATCTCTTCCACGTAGCGTCCGGCAAAGGGGTTGGCGATGACCGCCACGATCGCGCCGCGCTTGGGCGGGCGGGCCGCGAAGGGGCCGCCCTCATGGAAGATCTCTTCGACCTGAACCAGAAATTTCCTGACCACAACAGCCGGCATGGCGCGTTTCCTTCGTCCCGTCGTTCTGATGAAACTCGTTAGAGTACCAACAATTATGCATCGCCGATATTTGTCAAGCGTCGACAAGGACCATGCGGACAAAGCGGTTAGAAAACTGCACCGGAGGACGATTGACAGCCTGTTTGGCCGCTCATAAACTCATATGACCATCAACGAACTCGCCAGTGTCCCGGCGATATTTAAGGGATGGTCAAGGCGTGGCTTCAAAAGCTGAAAAAAGCTGAAGGGGAATGACATGACAAGGGCGCTCAAGAGTTTGTTTCTGGCCGGCACGATGCTTGCCGTTTCGTTGGGATCGGCCGCCGCACAGTCCAAGGTTTCCGTGGCCGCCATCTCGGGATATTTCGCACAAGGCTTCGGCGTTTCGATCGTCAACGGCCTCAACAAGGCCAAGACCGATTTCGGCATCGACCTCAAGCTGGTCGACACCGGCAATCGTGCCCTCGACTATGAGGAGCAGTTCGAAAACCTCGCCAAGGGCAAGCAATACGACCTCATCTTCGTGATGGGCTGGGAGTTGGTGGACTCGTTGCAGAAGGTCAGCAAGGAATATCCCGACCAGCGCTTCGTGTTCATCGACGGCGTGCTCGACAATCCCAAGATGATCTACGCCAACTTCGCCGAGGAGCAGGGCTCGTTCATCGCCGGCGCGCTGGCCGGCATGGTCGAGGCCAAGGGCAGTGAATTTCCCAAGATCGGCGACGGCAAGGCAATCGGTTTCGTCGGCGGCCGCGATATCCCGGTGATCCGCAACTTCCTCGGCGGCTACGAGCAGGGCGCAAAATATGCCGCGCCCGATGTGAAGGTGAATTCCGTGTTCGCCGGAACCTTCGACGACCCGGCCAAGGGCAGCGAACTTGCCCAGGCGCTTTACGGCCAGGGCTCCGACATCGTCTACAACGTTGCCGGCCCGACGGGTGAAGGCGTGATGCAGGCAAGTGCCGCCGCCGACAAATATTCGATCGGCGTCGATATCGACATGTGCGGCACGGCTCCCGGGAATGTGCTCGGCAGCATGTTGAAGCGGGGGGACATCGCGGTCTACACGCTGATCAAGGACGAAGTCGGGGGCCACAAGGTGACCGCCGGCACCCGCACGTTCGACCTCGCTTCGGGCGGTGTCGAGTTCAAGGTGTGCGACGATATTGCCCCCACGATCCCGGCCGACGTGACCGCCAAGCTGGACGACATCAAAAAGGGCATCGTCGACGGCAAGATCGCGATCACCAAGGCGAAATAGGCCAACACCAGCGCATCCCTCCCAAGAAAGCGCTACGCTGATCCGCCGCGGCTTGCCGCGACGGATCAGCGTCCAGTTTATGTGAGCCCCCAATCTGGGAGAGCATCGTGTCGAACGCGCCGGGGTCACCGCCCCTCCACAGCACCTCCGCGATGGCCGTCGAACTGGCTGCCATCACCAAGCGGTTTGGCGCCTTCATCGCCAATGACGGCATCGACCTGGTCGTACGCCGGGGCGAAATCCACGCCATCATCGGCGAGAACGGCGCCGGCAAGACGACGCTGATGAACATCCTGTTCGGCCTGCTCCAGCCGGACGAGGGCTCGATCCGGCTGAATGGCGAGACGACCGTGGTCGCCGATCCGGCCGCCGCGATCAAGGCCGGGCTCGGCATGGTGCACCAGCATTTCAAGCTGGTGCCTTCGCTCTCGGTCGCCGACAACGTCTTTCTCGGCATGGAAATCCGCCGTCATGGATTGATCGACCATGCCGCCCAGATCGAACGCACACGCGACCTGTCGAAGCGTTTCGGGCTGCATGTCGACCCGACGGAGCGCGTCGGACTGCTCTCGGTCGGCATCGAGCAGCGCATCGAAATCCTCAAGGTTCTGGTGCGCGGCGCCCGCACCATCATCCTCGACGAGCCGACCGCCGTGCTGACGCCGCAGGAGAGCCGTGAGCTGTTCCAGACACTGCGCAGTTTCGTGGCCGAAGGCATGACGGTGATCTTCATCTCGCACCATCTGGAAGAGGTGATGGAGGTGTCCGACACGGTGACGGTGCTGCGCAACGGCAGGAAGGTGGCAACTCGTCCGACATCGGAACTCAGCAAGGACGAATTGGTGCGCATGATGGTCGGCCGCGAGGTCAGTTTCGACCGCCGGCCGCGCGCGGCGCTGCATGGCGGCGCCGTCCTCGAGGTCAAGGATCTGTGGGCGCGTGACGACCGCCGGCTGCCGGCTGTTCGCGGCGCCAGTTTCACCGTTCGCGCTGGCGAAGTGGTGGGAATCGCCGGCGTGGCCGGCAATGGGCAGACGGAGTTGGCGGAGGTGCTTTCCGGCCTGCGGCCGGCAAGCCATGGCGAGGCATGGCTGAAAGGCCGGGATCTCACCATGCTTTCCCCAGCCGCGATACGCGAGGCGGGCCTTGCCCATGTGCCGGGCGACCGCATGGTGCGCGGGGTCGATCGCAATGCGTCGATCGCGGCAAACACGCTGATGGGCCGCCAGCATCGTGCACCGTGGAGCCGCGGCGGCGTGCTGGACTGGAAGGCGATCGCCGGGAATGCCGGAGCGCTGATCAAGAGCTTCGATATTCGCGCGCAAGGGTCGGGCGATCCCGTCAAGCGGCTGTCGGGCGGCAATATCCAGAAGGTCGTGCTGGCGCGCGAATTCACCAATGGTGCCGACTTCCTGCTGATCGATCAGCCGACGCGCGGCGTCGACATCGGCGCCCAGGAGGCCATCCATGACGAGATCATGCGCCAGCGCGCGGCCGGCCGTGCGATCCTGCTGATTTCCGTGCAGCTTGATGAGCTGGCGGCGCTTGCCGATCGCATCCTGGTGATGTTCAACGGGCGGATCATGGGCGAAGTCGCCGGTGATGATGCCGACGAGGACCGTATCGGCATGATGATGGCGGGCGTGTCGCCTGAGCTGGAGCCCGCATGATGAATGACCGCTTGCGCGCCTTTTCCGGTCAGATCATCGCCATCGGCGTTGCCTTGCTGCTGGGAGCCATCATCATCCTCATGGTCGGCGAAAGCCCGGTCCGTGTCTTGATGACGCTGCTGCGCGGCGCCTTCGGCGACCAGGAGAAAATTGCCGGTACCTTGCTGCAGACGACACCGATCCTGATTTGTGGCGTCGCCGCCTGCATCGGGCTGCGCGGCGGCATGTTCAATGTCGGCATCGAGGGCCAGCTTTTCCTGGGCGGATTTGCCGCCGCCTGGGTCGGCTTCAGCTTTTCCCTGCCGCCAGGCATCCATACGCTGGCTGCGCTGGCGCTCGCGATCGCCGCAGGTGCCGCCTGGGTCGCCATCCCTGCCTATTTCCGCGCCCGCTACAACACCAACGAAGTGGTCTCGACGATCCTGTCGAACTACATCGCCGTTCTGCTCACCTCCTATTTCACCATCTTCCTGTTCAAGCGGCCCGGCGGCTGGTCGGAGACACCGCCGATCCTGGCGACGGCCTATCTGCCTGAGATCTTTTCGTTCTCGCGGCTGAACTGGGGACTGGCGATCGGCCTGGTGCTGGCGGTCGGCGTCGCGCTGGTCTTCCGCTACACCAGTTGGGGCTACGGCGTGACCATGGTCGGTTCGGCGCCGAAATTCGCCGAATATGGCGGCGTCAACGTGAAACGCCAGGGCTTCGTGGTCCTGCTGCTTTCGGGCGCCGTCGGCGGACTGGCCGGTGGCATTGAGACGCTCGGCGTGCACCACCGGTTCATGGAAGGCTTTGCGCCTGGCTTCGGCTTCGACGGGCTGATCGCCGCATTGCTCGCCAACGGCTCGCCGGTTGCCACCATCGTCACGGCGCTGTTCTTTGGCGCGCTGCGCAGCGGGTCGCTGCTGCTCGAGGTCGATACCAGCGCGTCACGCGAAATCATCACCGTGATCCAGGCGCTGATCATCCTCAGCGTGTCGGCGCAGGTTCTGATCAAGCGCCGCGGCGACAGCCAGGCGGGGGAGCGGCGATGGAAATTCTAGACAAGCTCATCAACGTCGCGCTGATCGCGGCGACGCTGCGCACCACCGCGCCCATTCTCCTGGTCGCGCTTGGCGGGTCGTTCACCACCAAGGCCGGCATCTTCAACATCGGTCTCGAGGGGCAGATGCTGGCCGGCGCCTTCTTCGCCGTCATCGGCTCGATCTGGACGGGGTCGGCTTTCGCGGGCGTCGCATGCGGTGTCGCCGCGGCGCTTGCCTTCGCGCTCGCCTTTGCCGTTCTGGTGGTGACCTTCCGGGCCAATGAGGTGGTCGTCGGGCTGGCGCTCAACATTCTTGCCGGCGGCATGACGATCTCGCTGATGAAAGCGATTTTCGGCACGCGCGGATCGATCGTCGGTCACGGCATTGTCGGCCTGCCCAAGGTGCAGATACCCGGCGCGCAGGCGCTGCTCGGCTCATGGGCGCCGCTGATCTCGGGTTTCACGCCGATCGTCTATGTCGCGTTCATCGCGGTGCCGCTGCTGGTGCTGTTCTACAACCGCACCCGGCTCGGGCTCTATATCCGCGTCGTCGGCGAGAAGCCCGAGGCGGCCGAGGCGCTCGGCATCTCGATCACCCGCGTCCGCTACATCGCCTCGCTGCTGTGCGGATTGCTGGCGGGACTGGCCGGCGCGCATCTGTCGCTCGGCTACATCACCATGTTCACCGAGAACATGTCTTCGGGCCGCGGCTTCATGGCGGTGGCGATCCTGATCTTCTCCAATGGCGATCCGCTCAAGGTACTGGCCGGCTGCCTGCTGTTCGGCTTCGCCGACGCCTTTTCGCTGCGCCTGCAGACCTTTGGATTTCCGTCCTATCTGGTGCTGACCGTGCCCTATGTCGTGGCACTGACGGCGCTGTTCGCGCTGTCCTACCGGGCACGGCCAAAGATCATCAAGGAGACGCTGGCGTCGATGCAGAAACTCTTGTCGGCGGACAGGAACAGCGCCCCGCTCGACAACAATCCGCAATGAAGGAATTCTCATGGAACGCATAATCCTCGACGTGGATTCTGCCGGCGACGACATTCTGGCCGTGCTGTTTGCCGCGGCGAACCCGAATGTCCGGCTCGAAGGCGTGACCACCGTGACCGGCGCGGCAGGCCCGATCGAGCAGGTCACCAATGTCGTGCTCAACACGCTGACGCTTGCCGGGCGCGACGACATTCCGGTTCATGCCGGCGCCTGGCGGCCGATCGTCGGCAATGCCAAGGCCGACATGGAAGCGCCGGTCCATTTTGAGAAGCGGCTCATTGCCCGCTTCGGCGACCGGCTGAAGAAGTTCAACCCTCCGGCGCCGACCCCGTCGCGCCAGGCGACGCCGGGGCATGCCGTCGATTTCATCATCAATACCGTAATGGCCAATCCGGGCGAGATCACGCTGGTGACCACAGGCCCATTGACCAATGCGGCGATGGCGCTGCTGCAGGAGCCGCGCCTGACCGGCGCGCTGAAGCGGCTCATGGTGCTGGGCGGCAACTTCCAGACGCCCGGCAACATCACGCCGCTGTCGGAATACAACATCTGGGCGGACCCTGAGGCCTCGCGCATCGTGCTCAACGCCGACGTCGACAAGATCCTGGTGCCGCTCGATATCTGCGAGGACAACCGCGTCGCCGCCTCGATGCTGACGCGCGACGACATCGCCGACATGCAGGCCGTGGCGCGGAAGAATGCCGTCCTGGAGATGATCACCGACAGCTTTCCGATCTACATCGACATCTGGCGCGAGTTCTTCGACCTCGTCGGCTTCCCGATGGATGACGTGATCACCGTGGCGCTGGCCTTCGACCCGGCCCTGGCCACGATGACCGAACCGCTCTTCGTCGACGTCGTACTGGACGGGCGCCTCGCGCGCGGACAGACGGTTGCCCATCGCGGCCGGCAACTGCTGCCCGGCGGCGGACCGAAGACCACGCGCATCTGCACCGATCTCGACGGCCGCCGCTTCCTGAACATCTTCAAGCAAACCATCGCGCGCTACGAACAAGCGGCGTGAGGACCGATAAAATGACCCTTGCAACTCCCATCCTGTTCGACTGCGATCCCGGCCATGACGACGCCATTGCGCTGGTCATGGCGCATCGCTCGCCGGCTATCGAACTCGTCGGCGTCACCACGACATGCGGCAATGCCGAGGTCGAGAAGACGACCGCCAACGCCTTGCGCATCCTGGAGTACATCGGCGCCGGCGACGTGCCGGTCGCGCGGGGGTGTCACCGTCCGCTGGCGCGACCGCTGGTGCTCGGCACCGCCGACGGACCGAGCGGCCTCGAGGGCTCGCCCTATCTGCCGCAGGCCACGATCAAGCCGGTCGACCGGCACGCCGTCGATTTCCTGGCCGACAAGCTCCGCGCCGCGCCCGAGCCGATCCTGGTCGTCGCCACGGGACCGCTGACCAATATCGGCCTGATGATCCTCAAGCATCGCGATGTGCTGCCCAAGATCAAGGAACTGATCTGGATGGGCGGTGTGTTCTACCGCAAGAGCGAGATCATCACGCCGACGGAATTCAATGCCTTCTGCGACCCGGAGGCGCTGAAGATCGTGCTGGACAGCGGCGTACCGATCCTGATGGTCGGCCTCGACGTCACCATGCAGGTGCTGATCGAGGCGCCGCAATATGCCGAGCTTGCCACGATCGACACGCCGCTCGGCAAGCTCGTCAACGACTGGCTACTGTTCTACGAGAAGCTGCATCGCAACTCGATGGGCGTCGGCGGCGCCATGCACGACCCGTTGGCTCTGGCGCTCGCCATCGACCCGACACTGGTGCGCACGCGCCCGGCCCATATCGGCGTCGATCTGTCGGGCACCTATGCGTTCGGCGCGACGGTTGCCGATTTCTGGAGCGAGCGCGGTGAAAAAGACAATGCGCGTATCGCCTATGAGGTCGACGCTGACCGTTTCTTCAAGCTGATGTTCGACCTGCTGCGGGATTAGACTTCAGACTTCAGCATCCAACAATCTCTGGGCGTGCCATCTCAGATGGTCGTCCATGAATGTCGAAATGAAGAAATACGAGTGATCGTAGCCCTCCTGCATGCGCAGCGTCAGCGCAATACCGGCCTTGGCGCAGGCCGCTTCCAGGAGCCAGGGCCTCAGTCCGTCGTCGAGAAATCCATCCGATGTCCCTTGGTCAACGAAAAACTCGGGGAAGCGGTGGCCATCCTCGATGAGCAAGGTCGCATCGTAGCGCCGCCATGATTTCTCGTCGGAGCCGAGATATTTTTCGAAGGCCGGCTTCGACCAGCCGGCGGTGCTGGGCTGCACGATCGGCGCGAAGGCCGAACAGCTCTTGAAGCGTTCGGGATTCTTCAGCGCGATGGTCAATGCGCCATGTCCACCCATCGAGTGGCCGAAGATCGCCTGACGCTTCATGTCGGCCGGAAATTCCGCTGCGATCAGCGCCGGTAATTCCTCGGCGACATAGGAATACATGCGATAATTCCTGGCATAGGGTTCCTGCGTGGCATCGAGATAGAAGCCGGCGCCGCTGCCAAATTGCCAATTGTCCTTCTCGTCGGGAATATCGGCGCCGCGGGGGCTGGTGTCGGGACAGACGACGATCAGGCCGAGCTCGGCGGCCATGCGCCTGTACTCTCCCTTGTCCATGACATTGGCGTGGGTGCAGGTGAGACCGGAGAGGTACCATACGACAGGGCAAGGTCCTTCACGGGCCTGCGGCGGCACGAAGACGGCAAACGTCATGTCGCAGGCGCAGACTTCCGAAACATGGGAATAGACGCCCTGCACGCCGCCATGCGACCTGGCAGCGGAGATGATCTTCATCCGATCCGACATGTGTTTCTTCTCCGCCAACGGAAAACGTGATTCACCGCCGCTTGTCTACGGCATCGGCTGGGACCACGGCAACCGTGACGGATTGGACATTTGGATTGCTGGCTACGTCCGATTGCTACCCCGGACGGCCAAGAGGTTCAGGCAGCGCCTGGAAGTCGCACCACCGCGCGCCTGACGAGGTTGGCGCGCGGGATATATTCCGGAGCACGCTACTCGGCGGCGATCCTGGCGCGCTGCCTGCCGAAGAGCGCCAGGCCGACATCGTCAACCGCAAGGCCGACGCGGGCCCGGATCGCTTCGGATGCCAGCACGCCGTCGACGAAATCCTTCTCCGAGGCGTAGACGGCCGTCGGCAGCGCAAAGGCTTCAAAGAAGCCGAACAGCGGCCGCAGCTGATGCTCGACGATCAGCGCATGGCGGTCGCCGCCGCCGGTCGCCGCCAATAGCACCGGCTTGCCCCTGAGGGCGGCCGGGTCGACGAGATCGAAGAAATGCTTGAACAGACCGGTATAGCTGCCCTTGTAGGTGGGCGAGCCGACCACCAGGACATCGGCGGCCAGGATCCGCTCGAGAATGGCGCGGGCCTGTCCATCCAGGTCGCGCGTCCCTTTGGCACTGCCAAGACTGGGACCGAGATCGACGATGTCATGGGTGCTGGCGGAGAGGCCGTATCGCCCGGCAATCTCCGTCACGATATGGTCCACGAAGCCACGGGTCTTGGAGGGCCGCGTGAAATTGCCGGAGAAGCCGACAATGGCCGGATTGGTCATGATGGACGCCTTGTTGTATGTTCGAGCCAGTGTGCCAGAATGTCCATAGTTTTTATAGACATTGGTATCGAACGAAAGGAATTGACGATCGCCGTAGGACGAAATCGGAGAAGATTTTTCTTCCCGGGACGCGCTGAAGAAGAAGCATGGCGGTGTCTGGCAGCGCGCGCATCAATCTGCTCGACGGGATTGCCTGCGGGGGCGAGCCCGGCCATGAAGCGGGCCGGCAGGCACGGAAGTGTATCGCCACGCTCTCATTCCTAAAAGACTGCCTCCCGAAATTGGCCGTCCGGGAGATGACTATCTCGCGACCCGCACAATGAGCTTGCCGAAATTCTTTCCTTCGAGAAGCCCCAGAAAAGCTTGTGGCGCATTCCCTATGCCGTCCACGATATCTTCCCGGTACCGCACACGCCCGGACGCTATCCATTCGGCCATCTCGCGATAGAAGGCTGGGCGTTGATCGACAAATTCGCGCTGGATAAAGCCCCTTATCGTCAGGCTGCGATGCAGCACCTGCTGCATCAGCGCCGGAAGCCGGTCGGCGCCGGAATCCGCAGGGATGTTGTACTGCGCGATCAATCCGCAGACCGGAACACGCGCGAACTCGTTGAGCAGCGGAAACACCGCATCCCAGACCGGACCGCCGACATTCTCGAAGTAGACGTCGATGCCTCCGGGACAGGCAACCTTCAGTTGCTCGGCAAAATTATCGGCGCGATGATCGACAACCGCGTCGAAGCCGAGCTCCTGGCGCACGAAAGCACATTTTTCGGGGCCGCCGGCAATGCCGACCGCACGAGCCCCCTTGATGCGCGCGATCTGGCCGACGGCCGATCCGACCGCGCCGCTGGCGGCCGCCACGACCACGGTCTCGCCGGCTTTTGGCCGTCCTATGGTGAGCAAGCCGGCATAGGCGGTGAAGCCCGGCATGCCGAGCACCCCAAGCGCGGTGGTGACGGGCGCCGCCGCAGGATCAAGCTTGCGCAGGCCGACGCCGTCGGACACGGCAAAGCTCTGCCATCCCGAGTGGGACAGCACGATATCGCCCTCGGCGAAGCCGGCATGGCGGGATTTGACGACACGAGCCACCGTGCCGCCCTCCATCACGCCGTCGATCTCGACCGGCTTGGCATAGGACCTGGCGGCGTTCATGCGGCCGCGCATATATGGATCAAGTGACAGATAGAGGATCTGCAACAGCAGTTCGCCCTCCCCCGGCTCGCCGATGGCGACGGACTCGACGCGGAAATCGCTCTGCTTGGGCCGGCCTTGCGGCCGCGCCGCGAGCACGATGCGGGTGTTCGTCAGCGTCGACATTGCATAGCCCTCCTCGGATGATGTTCTACGCGAAGAACCTGTTGGGAGGCCGCTTCAGGCCGAGATTCTCCCGCAGCGTCGATCCTTCATACTGCGTCCTGAATATGCCCCGCCGCTGCAGTTCAGGCACGACCTTGCCGACAAAATCATCAAGTCCGGCGGGCAGATAGGGAAACATGACGTTGAACCCGTCGGAGCCCTCGGCGACGAGCCATTCCTCCATGTCGTCGACGATGGTCCCTGGCGTGCCGACGAAGGCAAGGCCGGAATAGCCGCCCAGCCTTTGCGCGAGCTGCCTGACGGTGAGCTTCTCCTGGCGCGCCAGTTCGATGACGCGCTCGCGGCCGCTCCTGCTGGCGTTGGTTGCGGGAATGTCCGGCAAGGGCGCGTCCGGGTCGAAACCGGACGCATCATGCCCGAGCGCGATCGACAGCGAGGCGATGCCGCTTTCGTAATAGACGAGGCTGTCGAGCCTGGCTCGCTTGGCCTGTGCTTCCTCGGCGCTGTCGCCGACGATGACGAAGGCGCCGGGCAGGATCTTGATGTCGTCGCGCGAGCGGCCGCGTTT